>JAPOLP010000895.1 GCA_029977045.1 Planctomycetota bacterium | reverse complement strand
GAGGGCGACGTCCATTATCAACGGACTCCGATGTGACGTCGAGTCTTCTCCGCAGATTGTGAATCGCAGACATGGTGATCAGATGAGCGATGTGGCGCTGGAAGCTCACGAAAACGGGACGGTCCTGCCGGTGCAGGCTCAGCCGAAAGCGAAGAAGAACGGTCTCGCTGGTTGCCACGACGGGGCACTCAAGGTGCAGGTGACACAGGCTCCGGAGAAGGGCAAAGCGAATGACGCTCTGGAAAAAGTCATCGCGAAGTCGCTCGGCCTGAAGAAGTCGCAGGTTTCACTGCTCAGTGGCGCGACGTCGACGCGGAAGAAGTTTCTGATCGCGGGGGTTTCCGTCGCGGATGTCGAGAGTCGAATTGAAACGGCTTTTAAGCTCTGAGAACCTGGCCGAAATCCGGCGAGCAGAGGTGTTCAGGCAGGGCGAACCAGGGCATTTCAGCTCGTTGACAGTAGATCCGGCGCGACCTAGCATGGCCAGCTCAATTCCATGCTCAGGCGGTGACTGCGGGCCAGGCAAGTCGGGTTCTTCGACGCGACACCGCTTTAGATTCTGCATTCCCCGTCTGCACGATGATCAGCTCGGTCTGTCCGGTTTGCTGCTTGCGATCCGGCCATGACTGGTTTCGGAAAAGGCCAGACTTTGTCAGTTTCTGAACCTCCTCGGCAAAGCGAACTCCGCCAGAAGCCGGTGATGAATGTCACCAGCTACGACAAGTCGTCGGCGGGAATGATCGCCGCCGTGCTGACGCTGCTGGGGATTACGGGACTGCTGGTTGCCATCTATTTCACGAATTATCGCCCGCCGAAGATCGACGCCGTGCCGGTCGAACTCGTCGACATGCCAGGCGGCTACGAAGACGGCAGCCCGGACGAAACTCCCAATCTGGAGTCTCCCGAAGAAGAGGTTCCGGACCCGGCCATCGCGGAGACGACCGACGAAGCTCAGGTTGAGGAAATGCTTGAGACGATCGTCGAGCTTTCCGACTCCGCGACACAACAGGTTGAGACGGTCATTCAGTCGGAGTCGTCACAGAACTCAGGCGAGAAGGGCAGTGCCAGCGGGACCGGCGGTCGACCGCTGGGCATGGGTGGCGGCGGTCGTGGTGGTTTCCCGGCAGAGCAGCGCTGGTTCATCAAGTTCGATGACGACACGATCGACGTCTATGCCCGCCAGTTGGATCATTTTGGCATTGAGCTGGCCGCGTTCTTTCAATCTGAAGCCAAGCTGGTCTACATCAAAGATCTGGCCAAACCGAAGCCGGCGGTGCGCGAGGTCAAAACCGGTGGCGATCAGCGGCTGTTCATGACGTGGCGCGGCGGCACTCGTCGCAAGGCTGACGAATCTCTGTTCAAAAAGGCCGGCTACGACACGACGGGCGTTCCGATCATGCACATGTATCCGAAGGCGACCGAGCAGAACCTGGCGCAGGTTGAGGTTGATTACCGCAATCGCAAGACGGCGGAAATTCGGCGCACTTATTTCAACGTCCGTAAGGACGGCGCCGGCTTCAAGTTTGTTGTGACCAGCCAGTCGTATCTGCGGTAATTGCCTTCTGGCCGGCTGGTGTTCCTACGCTGACAGTTTCCGAATCTCTGTTTGACTGAATCGACAATGGACCTGACTCTGATTCTTGAGTGGATTGGCAACGGGATTTATGCCGCCATGGCGGCGGTCGCGATTTACGGTGTCTTCACCGCGATCCTGATTGCTCGACGGATTTCTCAGAAGCGATTTCGCAGCCACGCTGGCGCGGAAGAGTTTCTCGACGAAGTACGGGACAACCTGGAAAAGCAGCAGTACGAAGGCGTCGCCGACCTGTGCGACACACCGGGTTACTGGGCGAAGGCCGTTCCGCAGTTGCTGCTGGTCGCCGTCGCCAACCGGAACCGACCGATCAACAAGCTGCGCCGCATGATGGGCGAGCACTTTGAGCGCGAGATCCTGGCCGATCTGGAATACCGGATGTCGTGGATCAACACCGTCGTCAAGACGGCCCCGATGCTCGGGCTGCTGGGAACAGTCACCGGTATGATCGCGGCGTTCGGCAAGATCGCCGGTGCCTCGAAGACCGGTGCCGACCCGAGTGCTCTGGCTGGTGACATCTCCTTCGCGCTGTTCACGACGGCCATGGGCCTGATGATCGCCATCCCGCTGGTCATGCTGGGTTCGTGGCTGCAGGTTCGCATTGGCAAGCTGCAGGACGAAGTGGCGCAGTACCTGGGCGTCTTTCTGGAAGACTTTGAAGCTGCGGTCATGAAAGCCGGGAGGCGCTAAGCATGGCCAGACGCTCGCTGTCCGGCGGCACGAAAAAGAAGAAAGCGGAAGAAGCGGATCTCGACATCACCCCGATGATCGACGTTACGTTTCTGCTGCTGATCTTCTTCATGGTCGCCTCGAAAATGGACCCTCAGAAGCAGGCGAACGTTCCGCCAGCCGTGCATGGCGCTGGTGTTGACGCGAACGCTGCAACGATCGTGTCGGTGATCGCGGATCCCGGTGGCGGTCCGGCGCGGGTCGTTCTTGGCGACGGTCCGGATGGCGAGGACGCTCCCAGCATGGAACTCGTCAAACGGTACGTTCAGACGGGACTGCAGGATGGCAAGGAGATCTGCATCGTGAAGGCGGACCGCGACGTCAACGAAGGCGCGGTTCAGGACGTGCTGAAGGCGGTCGGCGAAGTCGAAGGACTGAAGTACGCCGTCGGCGTCAAGGATCCACAGTAGGAGGGTCAGATGCCGATTAAATTCCGCTGTCCGAAATGCACGCAGGCCTACAGCATTTCGGCGAAGAAGGCCGGCACGAAGATCAACTGCCAGAAGTGCGGCGCGAAGATGCGGATCCCGTCGCTCGAAGCGACGGACGACGCTGGCGAATCGGAGGCAGCGGCGGGTTCTGGTGCGCCGCAGGAAAGTCCGGCGCTGACGCCCGAGCTGAAGAACGCGTTCGACAATCTGTTCGACGATGACGAGTTCGACGCTGACAGCGCGGACGTCAACGTCGAGCAGGTTGCCGGAAGTCCCGACGAAGGTACTGCTGCAGTCGCTCATGAATCGCCTGCGGCGGCGGATGACGACGTCGACGCCGTGCTCGAATTTGAAAAGCAGCTGGAAGATGCGGGACATGAACCCGCCACTCCGGCTC
>JAPOLP010000386.1 GCA_029977045.1 Planctomycetota bacterium | reverse complement strand
ATTCGAGAGGCAAATAACGGCAACGAAATTATTGGAAAGTTGCAACAGATTCACCAAATTGATTTACAGATTTTATCTGGTGATGAGGAAGCTCAATCAGGTTCCGGCGAGGGCAAGAGCGGCGAACAATCGGGTAAGGGCACCGGAGACGGCTCGAAATCTGAGTCGCAGTCTGGAGATGGCGCGAAAACCGAGCGGTCCGGTGACAACAATGCCGAGTCGAGCGGCAAGTCGTCGCCTGATGGGGAATCGACAAACGGAAAACAGCCGACGGAGGCTTCGGATGCGGAGAAAGGGCAGAAAGGGCAGAAAGGGCAGGGGGCAGGTAGTCGGCGGTCGGTGAGCAACGATGGTTCCGACGATGACCAGGTACTGCGGGAACTGCTGAAGAAACAACAGCAGGAGAGCCAGTCAGCTGAGGCTGCCAGCGATGGCCAGGCTGGAAAGACGCCAGGAAAGGACGGCGAGACCGGGGCAAATGATCCCGAGTCTGGCTCGGAAAAGTCACCAGACGATCAGGGCGGCTCGTCCGGTAAAGACGGCGATGAAAGCTCAGAACGTCCGGGAGACGGAGCTTCTCCAAAGAACGAAGAGGCGTCTGCTCAGAAACCAAACGGAAAGGGAGACGCTGATACAGATAAGAGTGACAGCGATCCTCAGTCAGGTGGCGACAAGGGCGGGACGGAGAATCCGGCATCAGATTCTGATGTGAACCGCAACTCAGACTCCCCGGCGGACTCGGAGCAGGAAGGCAACGGGACGAAGTCGACGCCGAGTGGTTCTGAGATGCCGTCAAAGACCGGCGATAACGGAGACACGTCAAACTCTGGGAACTCCTTGAAGGGCGGCGACAGTAAGCCCGACGGCGGTGGCAAATCGCCCTCTGACAAGGGCAACCCCTCGGACAATAGTCCGAACAAGGGACCGTCGAAGACTGGCTCGTCTGAAAACGGCGGGGATTCCGGATCGAAGAGTGGTTCACCATCCGATCCCAAAGGCGATAAGACGTCGGGGGCGTCTGGTGACCAGAGTTTGCCGAGCGACTCAGCTTCCGGTTCGTCGGGAACAACTGGTGGTGGCCAGAGTGGATCGAAATCGGGAGGCAGCGAGAATTCTGGGAAGTCCGGCGGAGCGTCAGGTTCTAAGTCGGGCGATGGAGGGAGCCAAACAAAGGGTGACTCATCGTCGTCCGGCAGTGGAGAATCTGGCTCAGAGTCCGGATCGGCCTCCAAGGGTGAAAGCGGAAACTCAGGAACGAAAGATGGAAGCCGCGGCGGAGAGAAACCCGCAAACAACAAGCAGGCTGATGACGCTGTCGATTCCGGGAAGTCGGCCAGCGAAGACAACGCCGCGTCGAACGGGGCTGGTGGAAGTAAGGGAGAAGCGACATCAAAGAGTGAATCTTCCAGTGATTCGGAAACCGCTGGTGATCAGAGTGGCTCAGATGCGAAGACGGGAGAAGGCCAGCGGCCGAACTCTGGTGAGCAGAAGTCAGCGAGTGACTCCGAGAGCAAGTCCGGCGGTGATTCGAAGAGCGGCAAGAGTGGTGAGTCAGGATCGGGAAGCGGTGCATCGGGAAGCGGTCAAAGCCGAAGTTCGTCCAGCGGGGGAAATGGAAGTGGCTCGAAGGGCAGTCGCCCGGGACAGGCCAAATCGGGGCAAGGGCGTCCTGAGGCTGGCGGCGACCCTGACGAGAAGTCGCAGGCTGGTTCCGGCGAAGGCCATGGCGAAAGCTCCGCCGAGAGCGATCCGGTCAATGTCGAAGACCGTCTGAAGGCGACGAATCTGGTGCTCAAGCAGTTGCAGGACGAGCTGGATCGCGGAAAGGTCGATCAGGAATTGCTCGACAAGCTTGGCTGGACCGAAGACGACATGCGGCGATTCGCCGAACGGTTGCAGCAACGGCTGTCGACCGATGACGAAGCATCGGATGCCGGCGAGGCAGCCAGGGCTCGGCAATTCCGCGAAATGCTGAAGTCGCTCGACCTGAAGACGTCGTCGCGTGAGAGACTCGACACGTTCGAGCAGAAAGAAGCGACAACCGACTTCTCTGACCTGCGTGATCGTGTTCCGCAGAAGTACCGCGGGGCTTTCGAGAAGTATCTCGACAAGCTGGCTCGCCAGAAGCGGGAAGTTACTCCGTAGCGACTGTTGCTGCTTTGCCTTCAGCTGCTGCGACGGTGTCGGCTCCCAGTTGTCGCGCGATGGCTTGCTTTGGGGGTTCAAGCTGCTGTGCAACTCGGATTGCCTTCTGTCCCTTCAGGATTCCCGGAAAGCCGGTGAACACAGGGCGGCCTGCAACCAGAATCTGAGCCCCGCGAGCGACGTCCTGCTCGGTCAGGATGATGTCGCCGACTTCGAGGTTCATCGCGTCGGATGTCGTCAACGAAGTCGACGCGAGTTGCACGCTCAGTTCGACGGAAGCTCGCGACATACCAGATTCGAGATTCAGACGCTGGTGGTCGGTGAGCGGTTTTCGTTTGTAGGAGACCCAGCTGTCTGACGTCAGCTTGCTGGCCTGTGTCTCGATCGTGTTGAACGGCAGGCAGAGGTTCAGAATTCCGCGTATGTCGCCCATCGTGATTTCAAAGCTGACAAGCACGACGACTTCGTTCGGTGGCACGATCTGGACGAGTTGCGGGTTACTTTCGACCTGAGCGACGCTGAGGCCCAGATCACAGATGTTGTGCCAGGCGTTTTCAAGCGCCTGCAGGGCAATGTCCGTGACGCGTGACGCCAGTTTGACTTCGATCTCTGTCAGTGGCCGGTGTGGAATGGACTGGCCGGCTGAGTCCTTGCCGCCGCCGAGCAGACGGTCGACGATCGGGAAAACGATTGATGGGTTCAGGTCGAGAATGAAATGTCCGTCGAGTCCGCTGGATTCGATCAGGTTGAAGCAGGTCGGGTTTTCGACGCTGAAGACGAACTCGCTGTACGTCAGCTGGTCGACGCTGATCAGCTTGACCTCGCAGATCGTCCGCAGCATCCCACTGAGACCTGCACCGAATTCCCGGCTGAATCCGTCGTGCAGCGCATGCAGCGCACGCATCTGTTCCTTCGAGACTCGCTCGGGACGCTTAAAGTCGTAGATCGTGATCTGAGCGTTGCGCTCAGCCCGGTGGCTCGTCTCGACAGGCGGTGCGCCCGGATCGAGTGCCGACAGGAGCGATTCGACTTCTGATTGGCTGAGGACGTCTGCCATCCGTGGCTCCTCACTGCCTGGTCAGGCAGGGGGTTGTAAGCTGCGGGACTGACCCTTGCCGTGAACGACGTTCTTGTAACTGGTCAACTCTCGCAGGCCGCATGGTCCGCGAGCATGAAACTTGTCGGTGCTGATCCCGATTTCGGCACCGAGCCCATATTCGCCGCCGTCGTTGAACCGCGTGCTCGCGTTGACATGTACCGCTGCCGAATCCACCGAGGTTGAAAACGAGGATGCTGCATCGATGTCTCGGGTGACGATCGCGTCGGTGTGATGCGAGCCGTACTCGTTGATGTGGGAGATTGCCTCATCAATGCCGTCGACAACCTTGACGGTCAAAATCAGGTCGAGGTACTCAGTGCGATAGTCTTCTTCTGTCGCTGCTTCGACATCAGAAATGAGTTAAAGACTTCTCGGGCAACATCTTAGTTCCGTACCGGCTGCTTTAAGCGCGTCAGCTGCCGTTGGAAGAAAATCAGCGGCCACGTCACGATGAACGAGCAGTGTCTCGGCAGCGTTACAGACTCCGGGCCGCTGGCACTTGCTGTTGATGATGATGTCGCGAGCCATGTCGAGATCGGCGGTCGCATCGACATAGACGTGGCAAATGCCGTCGTAATGCTTGATGACCGGCATGGCAGCTTCGTTGGCGACGCGCTCGATCAGGCCTTTGCCACCTCGGTGAATAGTGACGTCGATTCCGTCACGAAGTTTCAGGAAGGCACCGACTGCATCGCGGTCCGTCGTATCGACGAGTTGCACGGCGGCTTCCGGCAGGCCCGATTCACGCAGAGCTTCAGTGAGGACGCAGTGAATTGCCTGATTGCTGTGAAACGCTTCCTTGCCACCTCGAAGAATGACGGCGTTGCCACTCTTGACGCACAGAGCAGCCGCATCGGCAGTAACATTCGGGCGGGATTCGAAGATGAAGAACACGACGCCCAGTGGTACGCGCACCTTCGTGACCAGCAGGCCGTTCGGGCGGACATTGCTTTCAAACACTTCGCCGACCGGATCGGGCAGGGCGATGATTTCTTCCATCGCGGCGGCAATCTTGTCGATCCGCTCGGCATCGAGTCGCAATCGATCGATCATTGCCGAAGTCAGGCCGTAATCTGGTGCGGCTTCAATGTCTTTCGAGTTGGCTGCGATGATCTCGTTGGCACGCTTGCGGAGAAGTGCTGCCGATTTCTGAAGCCAGGTATTCTTCTGCTCGCCAGTCGCGGTAACGAGTTGTCGCGAAGCGGCCTTAGCGCGGGCAGCCCAGTCGGTGGCGAATTGGGAGTAATCAGTCATCTGACTGCGATCGTACGTTAAGGTCGGTATTCGGGTTGCCCGCAGAGTTTCGCTGGTGTCGAAAACACGCACAGGTGATTGCCCTAAGTTCAAGCGGACGTGGAGTATCGGACTCGGTTGAAAACGTGTCAACGCGTTTCCGAGCGGGCACGGTCGACTCGAAATGCTCAGCGTAATGCTGGTCAGACTCTGAGATCCCGTTGCAGTTCGAGAGAGCCTGTCAATCCGGGGGATTCCAGAAGGTTCCAGCGGCCAGGCGTGGCCGCTTTCGCTGGGGTTCTTACAATCCGCTGGTTGTTTAATCGAAAGTTGCTGCACGCTCGCTAGCCGAAAGCTGTTTCGTGTCGGGCAAGCAGCGTCGACGAGCTACGGATCTCATTTACGAACAGGAGTCGAATCATGCAGGGGAGTGAAAAGGTCATCGAGGCACTGAACGCCGGGCTGACGATCGAGCTGACAGCGATCAATCAGTACTTCGTTCAGTCGAAAATGTGCCGCAACTGGGGGCTCAACAAGCTCGCCGACAAGCACTACCACGAATCGATCGGCGAGATGAAGCACGCGGAGATGCTGATCGACCGGATCATTTTCCTGGAAGGTGTTCCGGAAATCGCTCGTTACGACGTGATCCTAGTTGGCGAAACCGTGCAGGAGCAGTTCGAGTTCGACCTGGCACTCGAAACAAACGGTGTCAAAGCTTACAACGAAGCTGTCGATATCTGTCTGGCGGAGAGCGACGGTGGCAGTCGCGAGCTGCTGGAGCGAATTCTGGTCGAGTCAGAAGAGCACGTTGACTGGCTGGAAATGCAGCTCGACCTGATCGGAAAGGTCGGAATCGGGAATTACCTGATCACGCAGGTTGGCGACGATCCTGAAGGGCATTGATCCTCGATCATTCGTCGAATCCGGCGGTGGCACGCGGTGCAGCCCGTGCCGGCACCGGTACATTTCATAATGCAGCGGACCGTCGGCGCCTCAATGGTGTCGGCGGCCGTTTTTATTTCAGAGCCGGAAATCTGCAGACAGTGGCAGACGATGGCGTCGGTAGTTGGTTCGAGCAGTGTCGACATTCACGCATCCTCGGGCAGACAGAATCGCACGCGATAAATGCTGTTATTGAGACTCAGTCTCAGCAGTGATGTCGAATGTTAGCGTGATCGTTGCTGCGGTCAACTGGAAAGCTCTTACCTGTCCTGGTTTCGTCTACGCACCGGTTAAGAGTGGAATGGCACCTTGGCTTCGGCATCCTTGGCCGGAAGTACGCGACGCGTCGGGAGCCGGCAATCACTCTTCAAACGGTGACTGTGCGAACTCATCCGGCCTGAAGTTGACGAGTTTGTTGCCGCGAAACACCAGATAAACGGAGTTGCCTTTGCGGTCCGGACCCCATTTCCAGGTGTCGTCGCCAGACTGATAGTGGCCGCCTCGTGT
>JAPOLP010000091.1 GCA_029977045.1 Planctomycetota bacterium | reverse complement strand
GACAGCGGCCGTTCAATTCCGTGGAAGGTGCCCAGCCGGGGGATCCCAATACCGACTGGGGCGCGGTCGATCCGTCCCAGCTCAACGTGCCGGGATACCACTCGACCTTGCCGGGACCACTACAGGTCTTCGAGGATCGCGAGCATCCGAAAAACAACAACTGGTATCTGCTCACGCTGGCCTGCCGTCGCGGGTTGACGTTTCTCGAACAGCAGCCGGAAGTTGATCCGGAGCGGCTCGGCGTGCATGGCTATTCGATGGGCGGCAACCTGACGATGTACGTTGTCGGGACCGATCGCCGCGTCAAAGCTGCCGTGCCTGGAGTCGGCGGCTCAGGCTGGCGGTGGGAGCCGCATCAGTTTCTCGGCGGAGTCGCTCAGCAGGACCGCATCCGTGGGAATGTCGATCTCTTCCGTCGCACGCTGAGCTTCGAGAGTTACGCGCCGCTGATCCGCTGCCCGGTTCTGCATCGCAGTGGCACGAACGACTTTCATGGCTGGATGGACGACGTCTTCCGCACCAACGCGCTGATACCGGATCAGCCGACCCGCTACTCGTGGTCGCCGCACTTCAATCATCGGCTCAGCCCGGAAGTCGCGATCGCGATGCCGTTGTGGTTCGATCATTTTCTGAAAGGCGAACCAGCTCTGCCCGAAACGCCAGCCACGGACTTGGAACTCCAGACGGCAGACCATGTCCCCGCATTGCGTGTCGAGCCCGATGCGAAGCAGCTTCCGGTCGCGCGGTGCGAGATTTACTACAGCGTGGATCCGGACCCGCGGGCTCGATTCTGGCGCAGTGCCGATGTCTCACGCGACGCCGACACATTCGTCGCAAAGCTGCCGCTGCACACTCTCGACCTGCCACTCTTCGCGTTTGCCAACGTCTACCACAAGCTGCCGAAACCCGAGTCGCTCGCGCCGCTGGCCGGCCAGAGCGAACCAATTGAGGATGTCTGTCTGAGCAGCGGGTTTCACTCAGTGACGCCCGCCGAGTTGCAGAACCGCGGAGTCGTCGCGTCGCTGCAGCCAGGTCGACTGATCGATGACTTCGCACCGGCCCACGCAATGCGGGACTGGTATTCGCTCAATTCCGGGCATCCGTCGCTGGTCCAGCACTGGACCCGCAAGCTGACCGACCCGGCATTCCGTGGTCGCGATAGTGAGGCACTGAAGCTGAAGCTGAAGGTGCCGCAGGCAAACACGCTGAGCTTTGTCATTTACGAAAACGAATGGCGTTCCTATCGCGGGCCGAGAAAGACGTACGTCTGCGAGCGCGAGATTTCTGGCTCAGATGCGGAGCAGTCGATCGTGCTCAGTCTCGCGGATTTCGTCTCGGAAGACGGGGGATTGAAGTCGTGGAGCGGAGTCGACCAGTTCGGCATCTGTGCCCACTTCGTTGAGCGAGGCGGTGCCAGAACCCGCCGGGCAGTCTGGAACGGCCCAACGCCGACGTTTCTCCGGCTGGAGTGGAGTGCCCCGACAGTTTTCGATTGATGTTGCGACTCTGAACTGCCTGCTGCCGGCTCGAACTGTTTTGCACTCTGGTTTGCAGAAACGAGAACGACTGATGACTCGACTGCCAATTCCCGCATTTGTCTGTTTCCTGCTGACCATGCTGGCACATTGCTCGTCAACGCTGGCAGCGGACAGGCCCAACATCCTGTTTATCTTTGCCGACGACTGGGGCTGGGGTGATCTGAGTTGCCACGGGCATCCGTTTGTGAAGACGCCGAACATCGACCGGCTGGCGAAAGAGGGGACCGACTTTCATCGCTTCACCGTGGCCAGTGGAGTCTGTTCGCCGAGTCGTACTGCGGTGATCACCGGGCATTTTCCAGCCAGGTACAACATTGATGCTCACTTCGCGTGGGTGCCGCAGAATCAGAAGCGCAACATGCCGGACTGGCTGAGTCCGCAGGCTCCGTTGCTGCCTAGTTTTCTGCAGCAGGCTGGCTACCGAACGGCGCACTTCGGCAAGTGGCACCTGGCGAACGACATGATTCCCGACTCGCCACTGCCGAGCGCCTACGGCTATGACGAGTACGGTGCCTTCAATTGCGCCGGCGAGCAGATGCCGGTTCATGAGGACGCCGACAACGCAGTCGCGTTCATCGAGAAGTAACAGCGAGACGAGAAGCCGTTCTTCATCAACCTGTGGATGCACGAGCCGCACACGCCGTTTCACACCGTGCCGAAGTACGAGTGGCGGTTTCGTCACCTGGAGAACCGCGAGGATCAGATCTATGCGTCGGTCCTTTCTCACGCTGACGATCGGATCGGGGAGGTGCTCGACGCTCTTGACCGGCTGAAGCTGACCAACAACACGCTGGAGATCTTCAGTTCAGACAACTGCCCCGCGCGAGCGGTCGGGCCGGCGGAACTCACGCTGCAGTATGACACCGCAACCGGTGCCGGTTGGGGCATCGCCGCTTCCAAAGGCATCACGGGCGGTCGCAAGGGTTTCAAGTCGGCTCTGTTTGAAGGCGGCATTGGAGTCCCCTTCATCGCTCGCTGGCCGGGGAAGATCGCCGCGGGCAAGATCGACAGGGCGTCGTTAATGTCGGCGGTCGATCTGCTGCCCACGTTCTGTGAACTTGCTGGCGCGACGCTTCCGGAAAGCTACCGGCCCGATGGAGTCAGCCAGGTCGCGGCCCTCATGGGGAACGGCGAGAGCACTCGCGACAAACCGCTGTTCTGGAAGATGCAGTCCGGCTGGCCGATCCAGAAGGCTCGGCCTTATCACTGGGTGTCCTGGGCGATCGTACATGAGAACTGGAAGCTGCTCGCGAACCGGGATCACAGTTACGCGGAGCTGTACGACCTTGTGGCTGATCCGTTCGAGAAAACGAACCTCGCCGATCAGAAACCCGACGTCGCGAAACGCATGCTTGGGCGGCTTGACGACTGGAAGGCGACGCTTCCGGATTCGCCGTCCGGTGATGTGTTCTCTGCCGAGCGGACACCGTCGGCGGCGGAACGGAACTGATTGAACAGTTCGCAGGTTTGCTGTTGAGAGTCGAAGCCGGTAATCCTGCATCTGAGCACGTCGCGCTGACGATTCGGGTGACGCATCATCCTCTGGTTGCTGAGAACAGGTCAGAAAATGCGACGACTTCTTCAGGTCATCTTCGGTGCATTGTGGCTGCTTCAGACTTCAATCTCAGCCGCAGAGGATCAGCCCAGACCGAACGTTGTTCTGATCTATATCGACGATCTGGGATACTGCGACGTGGGGTGTTACGGCTGCGAGGACATTCCGACGCCGCACATTGATCGGCTGTCGGCGGAAGGTGTTCGGTTTACGGCGTCGTACATCACGAACCCGCCGTGCTGTCCGAGTCGCTGCTGTCTGATGATGGGGCAGTACGCTCAGCGGTTCGGCAAGTATGGCATGTCGCGAGGGCTGCCGATTCCCGAGGACCGACCGACGCTGGCGACGTTCCTTTCCGACGCCGGCTACGCGACTGGCCAGATCGGCAAGTGGGACATCGGCACGAAACAGCAGGGACCGTTGCTGGTTGGCTTCAGTGAAGTTGCGAAGATTCCGCCGAAGAAGGTCTACACACGGAAGGAAGTCGACAGTCTGCCGAAGAAGCAGGGGAAACCGTCGCGGACGTCGAAGTACTTCTGCCTGAACGAAGCCGGCGAGACGGTCTGGTTGACGGACTACAACGGCGACTCGATGGTCAACTTCGTCGAGCGTCACAAGGACGAGCCGTTCTTTCTCTACTGGTCGCCCGAAGCGGTCCACTCGTCCAGCACCGAGGTTCCTGACCGGCTGATGAACCGGACGACAGCCAAAGGGAAGCGACGCAAGCTGGCCGGCGCGATCGTGTCGGTTGATGACCAGGTCGGCAAGCTGCTGGCCACGCTGCAGAAGCACCGTCTGCGAGAGAACACACTCATCATCTTCACCAGCGACAACGGGGCGAATGGCGGTGAGGGCGGAACATCGACGCCGTACACCGGCGGGAAAGGTGACGGGACGCAGAACGAAGGCTGGGTGCGAGTGCCGACCGTCTTCTCGATGCCTGGAACGCTGCCTCAGGGCAAGCAGTACGACGGCCTGATCGCCAACTTCGACTTCTACTCGACGATCGCGGCACTGGCCGGCAAGCCGATTCCTGAACACTGCGACGGCGTAGACCTGTTTCCGTTTCTGAAGGGGGAACGAACCGGCGTCGCTCACGAGTACCTGTTCTGGCTGAACAACGAACCCGGCGACGCGGTCCGCCGGCATCTGGTGGCCGTCCGCTGGCAGGACTGGCGTCTGTACCGGAAGTACGAAAAGGACGAGTGGCAGTTGTTCGATCTGAAAACTGATCCGAGCGAAGAAACTGATCTTGCCGCGAAACACCCGGAGGTCGTCAAACAACTGGCCGCGAAACACGCCGAGTGGTCAGGCACGCTCGTTCCGCTGGCCGAGATACCGAATCTTCCGGCAGGACCTCCGATCGTCCCAACAGGTCACGGCTGGGCACACGCTCGCGATCACGCGACGTCCCAATGAGGCTGGGACACGTGTCAGGAATCCGCCAGGGTTGTTGGGCCGTTTTCGATGTCGCCGTCACGATCCGTCGATTGACCTCGCACTGTGAACCGTTCACCGTCCACTCGCAGCGAGATCGTTGTCGCTCTCGAACTGGTTTCAGAGTTTGACGAAAAACGACGATCGTTCGTCTTCAGCAGGCCTGGATCTCCTTGACTATGGAACGGAACACCCCAGAGCAGCGTCGCGCCGCCGAAGCGGCCACTTCGTCCGAGCGGATGTTGCGGCTCGTGATTGACAACATCCCGCAGGGAGTGTTCTGGAAGGACCGCGAGTCGCGCTATCTGGGCTGCAATGAGGTTGTCGCCCAAGCGTGGGGACTGGACTCTCCTGAGGCCATCGTCGGACTGACTGATTACGAATTGCCGGGTTTGAGTCAGGAACAGGCGGACTATTTCATCGCCTGCGACCGTTCTGTGATGGAACAGAATAAGGCGAAATACGGAATCATTGAGGAGGCGACTCTGGCGGACGGCTCGACCATCTGGCTGGAGACGAACAAGATTCCACTGATCGACGAGACTGGAGCCGTCACGGGCGTGCTGGGAACCTGGCAGGACATCACCGAGCGCAGACGGGCGTCGGCACTGGTTGCCGGGCAAAACCAGGTCCTGGAGAGCATCGCTTCGGGGAAACCGCTCAGTGAGTCGCTGGGCGCACTGATGCATCTGCTGGAAGCACAGATGCCCGGCTCACTCTGCTCGGTGCTCCTGCTCGACCCGGATGGCAAGCACTTGCGGCATGGCGCGGCACCGAGCCTGCCTGCCGAATACTGCGCGGCAATCGACGGTGTCGCGATCGGCCCTGAGGTTGGCTCATGCGGCACGGCAGCTTTCCTGGACCAGACAGTGATCGTTGCGGACATTGCCACCGATCCGCTGTGGGCAAATTACAAGTCCCTGGCTTTGGAGCACGGACTGCAGGCTTGCTGGTCTACGCCGATTCACGATGAAAAGCAGCAGGTCATCGGAACCTTCGCCATCTATATGCGCGAGCCAGCACAACCAACGGCGGATCACGCACGCCTCGCTGCCGTCGCCCGGCAGACGGCTTCGATTGCCATTGTGCGTCATCGAGCCGAAGCAGCACTGCGCGAGCGGGAAACCCTGCTGAGTTCAGCGACCGACAATGCGGCGGTCGGTCTCGTCATGCTGGACCGCGATCGGCGATACACATTCGCCAGCGCGGCCTACACCCGGATGCTCGGCCTCTCGTGGGAAGCAGACGAGCTGATCGGTAGATCGGCCGCCGAAGTACTGGGGGAAGTTTATCCGACGCACGTCGCTCCGCGGCTCGAACGGGCTTTCGCTGGAGAACGCGTCGAATACGAGCTGGCTCGTCCCCGCTCAGACGCTGGCCAGGACGAGATGGCGCACTATGCCGTTGCCTATGACCCGATCCGCGATGACAACGGTGTCGTGGACGGTGTCATCGCCACCGTTTTCGATATCACTGAACGGAAGCGGGCGGAGCAGGAACTGGCGAATGAGCAGGCCATCTCGCGTTCGTTCATCGAGAGTCTGCCGGGCGTGTTCTTCTGGCTGGATAATGCCGGTCGCTTCATCCACTGGAACCAGAATGTTGAAACTGTAACGGGTTATTCGGCGGACGAAGTTTCCCGGATGGTGGCATTGGACTTCTTTCACGATGACGACAAGCAACTGATCTACCAGCGAATTCAGGAAGTCTTCGAGCACGGCTCGGCTGAGGTGGAGACGCGACTCGCGACCAAAGATGGCCGGCGCATTCCCTACTTTTACAAGGGCGTGCGCATGATGCTGCAGGGCCGACCGTATCTCGTGGGAGTGGGCGTGGATGTCACGGAGTTGAGGCAGGCTCATGAAGCTCTGCGGGAAAGCGAGGCCTTCCTGAAGATGTCGCAGCAGGTTGGCAACATCGGAAGCTGGCAATGGGACCTGCGGACCAATGAGGTGCGCTGGTCCGAAGCCATGTACTCGATCTACGGAATCGACGCAGACGACTTCGACGGTACGCTTGGGAGCGTGGCCCGATTCACTCACCCGGATGATCTTCCAGCAGTGCAGAAGCTCATTGAGGAGGTCATCGAACGCGGCGAGTCCCGACCGATGGAAAGCCGCATCGTCAGGCCCGACGGTCAGATTGCCTGGGTCTGGAGCCTTGGGGAAGTCATTCGCGATGCAGCTGGTCACCCGATTCAGTGTGTCGGCACCGTCATGGACATCACAGAACGCAAACACGCCGAGGAAGAACGCCTCCAGCTCGAAGCCCAGATTCAACACAGTCAGAAGCTCGAAAGTCTCGGAGTTCTTGCTGGCGGCATCGCCCACGATTTCAACAACCTGCTGACAAGTATTCTGGGGTACTCGGAACTGGCGAAGCTGGCGTCGACGCCCGGGTCGACCATCGAACGGTACATCGACGAAGCGCTGAAGGGAACGTTGCGAGCGGCCGAACTCACTCAGCAGATGCTGGCTTACTCTGGCAAGGGGCAGTTTGTCATTCAGCCACTGAGCCTTTCCGCCGTGGTCGAGGACATGGGACGCCTGCTGGAAGTGTCCATCTCGAAGAAGTGCACTCTGCAGTATCACTTCGCGCCAGACCTGCCGAACTGTGAGGCCGATGCGACTCAGATGCGGCAGGTCATCATGAACCTGATCATCAACGCGTCCGAGGCAATCGGCGAACACGACGGCGTGATCTCAATCAGCACGGGCGAGATGCACTGCGACCGTGACTATCTGTCCGAGACCTACCTCGACGATCAGCTCCCCGAAGGCCGCTACGTCTACCTCGAAGTCGCCGACTCCGGCTGCGGCATGTCGGAGGAGACGAAGTCGAAACTGTTCGATCCGTTTTTCACCACGAAGTTCACTGGCCGTGGCCTGGGACTGGCCGCCGTGCTGGGCATTGTGCGCGGCCATCAGGGAGCGATTAAGGTCGACAGTGAACCGGGAAAAGGTACGCGTTTCCGAGTTCTCATCCCTGTTGGGACGGAGCCTGCTCTGGCCGAACCCGCGGAATCCGACAAAGCGTCTGCCTGGAGTGGCAGCGGGGGGGTTCTGATTGGGGACGACGAGGAGTCTGTCCGTGAGAGGCTCGGCGCAGCAATGGACCTGATGGGCTTTACGGTGCTGACGGCTTCCGACGGACGTGAAGGTGTCGAGGTCTTTCGTCGGGAGTGCGACCGGATTCAACTGGTCATTCTCGACATGACGATGCCTCACCTTGATGGAGAGCAGACTTTTCTTGAGATGCGCCGCATTCGGCCGGGAGTGCCGACAATCCTGTGCAGTGGCTACGACGAGCAAACAGTAGCCGGCGACTTTGTGGACAAAGGCCTTGCCAGCTTCATTCAGAAACCGTGTCCGTATCAGCAGCTCAAAGATGCCGTGCGACGGGCGTTGGCTTCGGGAAGTGATCCGAGCCTGTCTCACGATTAGACTGCCAGGAACGATGCCAGCGGGCCGCTATCCGGTAATTGCCGTCCGGCTGGCCGCTTCAGAAGCCCGGCCTTCTTTCAGAAAGCAGCGCGTATGCCTCGCAAGCTGACAGCACTTCTCACTCCGATTGCAGTCCTCGCGCTGAACTGGCTGTCGTCGGTCGGTCTCGCCGACGCTCCCAGACTCGTACGCACCTCGGAACAGTGGCAGGGACACACGATTTCGTACCTTGTTCAGAGTTCGTCGAAACCCGAACTGCGGCTCGATGCGAACAACGGATTCTTCGATCACGGCTTCGTCGCGAAAGGGCAGAAGGCAGTTTCCAAAGATGATCAGGGACTGATCTCGGCTCACTTTGAGCACCTGACTTTGGGGCGAGGACACGACGGCGTCACAGCCCGCTGGCACATCCTCGCCGCCTCGCCCGGCGAACTGACGATCCGGCCAGAGTTCAACGTGCCTGCGGCTGAGCGTCAGGTTCGCTGGCAGCTCAGTATGGGCGACATCCACCGCGAGTTCGTGCCGGGCTCCGCTGAGGCTCCCGTCCTGACGTTCCCGATTCGGCAGGCAGGCCGTCACACCATTTCGCTGCAACGACTCGACAACGAGGTGGCAGGGGAAACCAGAATCGTCGGTCTCGTTGTTTCCGGACCTGCCGCGAAGGATGCGGGCATCATTCGTGCCCGCTGGCGGCCCGCCGCGATTCATACCCAGTACTCAAGCAGTACCTGCCCGCAGACGAAGATGTGGGTCTTCGAGACACAGTCGGTCGCTCCGGTCTCCAGCTACTCGCCGATCACGACCCGGTTTGGCTATTACGGAGCAACCTTTGACAGCGATGGCCGGGCAGCCGGCGGCGTCAACTTTTCGATGTGGGCTGCGAGCCGCAACGCGAAGCAGGCTCCGCCGCCGAACCAGATGCCACACCTGCTGGCGACCGGTAATCCAGACGCTGAGTTTGGCGGCTTCGGACACGAAGGCAGCGGCGTCAAGATTCGCAACTGGGAGCCGCTTGCTCATCATCCAACGTCAGTCACCCAGGCTCTGCGTGTCGATACGGAAGACGGCTACGACACGTGGTCGGGTTACCTGTTCGACGAGCGAATCGGTCACTGGGTGTTGTACGCGGTTGGCCGGCGTCCCACGCAGCTGCGCAGTGGCGAAACGCAAACGTACCTGCGGCCAGCTTCGTTCTGCGAGATCCCCGGACCTCCAGCGACGCAGCGTTCGGGCGATGTCCAGCGCGTCATGCGCCGTCGCGGCTGGTTCTACGGCGAAGATCGCCAGTGGCATCCAGTCGATCGTCAGACAACTGGTGGCCCGCGAGGCGACGACGCTCCCATCAATAAATTCATCGCCGCCGAAGACGGCTGGTTTCTGATGGGCACGGGCGGTGTCGAGATGCTCGACCCTGTCGCCGAAGTCCGGCAGCCCGCCAGCTCCAGCAAGCTCCCCGACTTTCTCCAGCCGAAGATTGCGAGCGACTTGTTCGAGCTGCCCGTGAAGATTGGTGAGTCATCTGCCAACGCGGACCGAACGACGGCTCGAGTCCACTACACGCTCAACGATGCTGGCCCAGAAGCGACCGCCGTACTGCATTACGGGCCCGTTGACTGCCTGACGTTCGTTTCGCGAGAGCTGCACGGAACCGAAAAGGCTGGCGTCAGTGCGACGCTGTTGTCAGGCGACCGCGTCTGGGCTCACGCAACGACCGCTCAGCCCGTTAAGGGCCTCCACTGCGAGTTTCAGCTGACAGATTTGAAGCCGGGCACTCGCTACTTCTACCGGCTGCTGGTGACGAACCAGCGTGGCAAGTCGTGGGCGTTCGAGTCCGGCAGTTTTGAAACTCGCTGACTCACCGCGAGGGCAATCCGCGAGTTCCGCTCTGGCCGGCAGTCCCTGCGAACATGCAGGCCTCAGCGGTCGCCGTTTCGTATCGCATCAGAGGTTTTCTCTGCGTGATCCGCGTATCATTCGCGGCTGATCGATAACTCCCACCGGACTGTTTCCGGATTCGCTTCGACAGGGCGGCAATCGCAGCCGCTGAGCGATTCGGAAATCCCGCCCTGCTGACCACACTCTGCAGTAACCACTCAACCATGCCTGACGATCGAGGTGACTCCATGCGTCGCGCCGTCTTCCTTTCCGTTGCTCTGACTCTGCTGATTCGAGGCAGCTTTGCTATCGCTGCTGATCAGCCGGATTTCAATCGCGAAGTGCTGCCGCTGCTGACAGCCAAGTGCTTCAAGTGCCACGGGCCTGATGCGAAATACCGCGAAGCCGGGCTGCGACTGGATATCGAGGAAGCCGCGAAGGCAAAGCTTGAGAGTGATGCCGTGGCCATCGTGCCCGGCAATCTCGAAGCCAGCGAACTGGTCGCGCGGATTACCAGCAAGGATCCCGATCTCGTCATGCCGCCGCCGAAGGCGAAGGAGCAGCTCGACGAGAAGCAGATTGAAACTCTGAAACGCTGGATCGCTGCTGGGGCGAAGTTCGAGCAGTACTGGGCCTACGCTCCGATTCAGCGGGACCAGAATGTGAAGCCTGATGCAGCCTGGGGCCGCAACGCGATTGACCACTTCATCTACCAGCGGCTGAAGCAGGAAGAACTCACGCCGTCCGCCGAAGCTGACCGGGTGACACTGATCAAGCGGCTGAGCTTCGACATCACCGGGCTGCCGCCGACTCCCACAGAGGTGCAGGCGTTTGTCAATGACCAGAGTCCCGACGCGTACGAGAAGCTGGTCGATCGCCTGCTGGGCTCGGAGCATTTCGGCGAGCAGATGGCGGTCTACTGGCTCGACCTGGTCCGGTACGCGGACTCGGTTGGCTATCACGGCGATCAGGAAATTAGTGTTTCGCCGTTTCGCGACTACGTGATCAACTCATTCAACTCGAACATGCCGTTCGACCAGTTCACTCGCGAGCAACTCGGCGGTGATCTGCTGCCCAATGCGAGTGTCATGCAGAAGATCGCGTCCGGCTACAACCGGCTGGGCATGATGTCGGCAGAAGGCGGCGTTCAGCCGAAGGAGTACCTGGCGAAGTACGCGGCGGAACGTGTCCGCAACGTCTCGCTGGTCTGGATGGGCACGACGCTGGGCTGCTGCGAATGCCACGACCACAAGTACGACCCGTTCACGACGGTCGACTTCTACTCGATGGCGAGCTTCTTCGCCGACATTCAGGAACAGGGCATCTACTCCGGGGCTCACGCGTCCGGCAAGTGGGGCTCGGCGATCGACTATCCTGACGAGGAACTGCCGGGACTGCTCAAGCCGATCGACGCTCAGATTGCGGACGCGCAACGCGTGCTCGACACGCAGACGCCGGAGCTGACCGAGGCTCAGCTCAAGTGGGAGCAGGAGGTTGCCGAGGCTCCGCAGTGGCAACTCGTGTCAGTGAAGTCCGCCGTAGCTCTGCACAACACAAAGCTGACGATCAACGACGACGGTTCGATCCTCGCCAGCGGAGCTTCTCCGGGGCAGAACACGTACACACTGGAAGCGTCGACGAACCTGAAGGGCATCACCGGCTTCCGCATCGAAGTCATGCCCGACAAGTCGCTGCCGCAGGGTGGGCCGGGTCGAGCGGGCAACGGCAACTTCGTGATAACAGAGTTCCGCGTCCGACAGCCGGCCACCGGTGACCAGGAACCGACCACTGTCGAACTGCAGAACGCGTCGGCAACGATCGAACAGACGGCTGCCGGTGACATCACTCCTTACGGCAAGTGGAGTGCCGCGAGCGCGATCGACAACGACGTCAAAGGCTCAAGCTGGGGCTGGGCGATCCTGCCCGAGGTCAACAAGGCCAGCTTCATGGTCGCCGAAACGAAGGCGAACCTCGGCGAGGCCGAAGAGACTCCGCTGCAGTTCGTCATCGAGCAGAACCACACAAACAACGGCCACACGCTCGGCAAGTTCCGTCTGTGGGCAACGACGGCTCCGCGG
>JAPOLP010000020.1 GCA_029977045.1 Planctomycetota bacterium | reverse complement strand
GTGCCGATTGTGTCGAAGTCGCACTGCATGAACTCGCGGTAGCGTCCCTTCTGCGTGTTCTCGCCTCGCCACACCGTGCCGATGTGGTACCGCTTAAATGGCGTCCCGAGTTCCTGTGCGTACTGCGCGGCAAAGCGGGCCAGCGGAACGGTCAGGTCAAACCGCAGTGCGACGTCGCGCTGCCCGTGATCCTGAAACCGGTAGAGCTGCTTGTCGGTCTCGTCGCTGCCCTTGCCGGTCAGGATTTCCGCGTACTCGAGTGCCGGCGTGTCGATCGGACTGAAGCCGTAGCTGCGGTATACCGATCGGGCGGTCTCGATGAGATGCTCCCGGGCGATCATCGCACTGGGGAGGTAGTCGCGAAACCCCTTCAGAGTTCGCGGTTTGATCAGATCGCTCACGTCGCTTGTCCTTGAAGTCAGTCGTTTTCGTGCAGGCTGCGAAGGCTAACGACTCACTCCAGACCCTCAAGGATCGCGGTCGTTACTGGCAACGCTCGGAAGAACGTGCACCCGGATTGTCCCGGGTTGCGACCGTGGATGGCGCAGCTCAGTCGGGAAAACCCACACGAAGAGACGCGAGAAGACGCGAACAGTGAAGTCGGTGTTTTCTGGCTTCCTTCTGGCCAGCAATGGCGTGTCTGAGCTTCCAGGTCATGTCAGCTCACAGCCGGGGCGTGGGCCTGGAATTTTCCAGGACGAATGGCTGGCCACACGTCTCAAAGCAACTTCTTTCGGGCAACGACGAGCCCGTGTTCGCCGGGTGTGCCACTACGGTTGCGTGTCGCTCAGCAACTCCTTGATCTTTTCCAACAGCACATGCTCAACGACTGGAGCGACTCGCGAGACGATGCTGGTTTCGTAGCCTCCCTGGCTGTAGGCGATCTCGGTACCGATGTAGCCAGGTCCGCAGTAGCCGTAGGCGGCCATCGCGACGAAGGTGTCGGGCTGCAATTGCTGGGCGGCGAGCTGGTATTCGACGAACAGTTCGCCAGGCATGTGCAGGATGCTTGCCGATCCCAGCTTAAGGCAGCTGAGTGGAATCTGATGGCCCGCCTGCATCCGTCGCAGAAAGACCAGATCACGGGCGGCTCGATTCCTGACTGTCAGCGTCAGCTTTTCGTCCTTGAGCTTCGCCGCCAGTTCGGCTTCGACGAGTGTGTCGCGGACTGGCAGCGACACCGGCCTGACGGCCCACGCGACATCTTTCACTCGCAGCGGCTTCTTCGTCTGAGTTTCCCAGGCAAGCTTCATGCCGGCTGCCAGCCGCCCAGCCAGCTCCGCACGTCGTTCCGGTTTGCCGTCGTTGTACTTCCCGGCAGCGACGTTGCCGCTGGCTCCGTCAAAGTGAATGTGCGGCAGTCCGCCGAGCGCCGTAATCCGCTGCTCGCGAGCCATGCCGACGAAGTCCCAGTTCACGCTGCCTTGCCCGTAATAGCTCTGCGGATGCGTCGCGTAGTAAGTGAGCACGGCCAGCGGCTTGTCACCATTCCAGAACGCGACCAGTCGCACCAGCGGGTCGATCGTGCCTTCCGGAGCCGCTGCTGCTGCGGGATTTCGACCACCACTGCTCTGACGCTGCAGCGCGACCTTGCCATCCGGCCCAAGAATCCGCCGGTTCGAGGCGACTCGTTCGACAACGCCCGATCCCAGACCAGCATGCGTGACCGGCTGAGCCGACTTGAGCGACTCGGCAGCTGCCTTTGCGACTCGATCGAACACGTCCGCGTTGAAGTCGGGATCGGAGAACTCATGAGCGAGACCGTGCTCGGCCAGCAGCCGTTCGATGGCAAAGTCACTGCCCGGAGCATCGTGCTGGTGCAGCGAGTGAACCGCGACGCGGTCCGCCGTCGTCCCGACTGAATTCGCGACCGTTTCGCGAAACGTGTCGTAACTCTCGTTGCAGATACCGACCCAGTCGAACGCGCAGAGGACGATTGGCTTGCCACATCCGACCAGCACAACACCGCGAGCGGTCAGCGGACTTACGATCTCCATTGCCGGCTTCACATTGCCATAGCACAACGGCGACCCGAGCGGCGGAGTCGCATCGACCTGAAACGTCGACAGCCGTAGTTCGGCACTCACCGCGTCAGGGCCACGACTCACGACCAGCGACGCCAGCACAAGAGCAAGCAGTACACGTTTCATTGCCGATCCCATCCGCGTCTCTTAGGTCTGCTGTTTGTCCGTAGCCAGGCTCATAGTCCGTCGATCGCCTCAGCGAACGCCTTGCCAATCTGGCCGAGAATCTTTGCCGAGCCCAAGTAGTGGTAGGCCGCGTTGGATGTGCCCTTCTGGTAAATCTCCAGCTCTTCCGGCGTGAACAGTTCGGCTTTGTAGGCTTCGAGCTGCTTATCGCGTTCCTCACGGTTGAGGTCTTTGTTTTTGCTCAGCTCGCGGTTGCGGCTCTGCACTTTGCCCCAGCGGGCAGCCAGTTCGGAAAGCTGCAGGTCCCAGTAGTTCTCCGTGCGGACGGCGGCAACGTTGCCTTTGAACTCGGGCAGTGACGCCGGGGCCGCCATCGCGTTGCGGAAGTTACTGTGAACGCCTCGGTAACGCTGCTCATCGGGAGCGTACTTGTCGACCGGGCCGCCAACGCCCAGCACGCCGATGACAAACGGCATCTTCGGAGCGGCCAGGTCCTTCCGTACGTCGCGGATGAAGTGAGCCATCACCTGGCTGTACTGGTCGTAGCCGCCGGGCTGGTCACGAGTCGGATACGTGCCGCGGTCGACCATGTCGTTCCAGCCCTGAAACCAGACGAAGCCGGCCAGTTCGTATCCGGCTTTTGCGTCGTAGGCCGGGCAGACTCGTTTCGGATCGCTCAGCACCTTTTTGACGTGAGCCAGCATCAGCCGGTAGTAGTGGCCGGTCGCCTCGTCCTTCTGCTGTCGTGCTTCTTTGAGATCACGGTTCTGCTTTTTGAAGTTCTCGATCTGTTCCTCGTTGAATTCGTACGGCCCGGCACTCGGCGAACGGAAGTCCGTATTGATCGACTTGCCGCCCCAGGCCGTCTTGATGAGCAGGATCGGCTGATCGACGAGCTTCTGCATGTAGATCCCGAACGTCAGCTCGGGTCCGATCTTCGGCTCGCTGCCGCCCGACGCTCCGTAGCCGACAGTCAACTGGCCGTGCTTTTCGTTTTCAGTTCCGTCGTTACCGATCGAGGAGATCCAGACGTTCTCACAGACACGCGGAGTACCGTCAGCATTCTGCAGCTCCTTCAGCATCCGAGCCGTGCGGGGATCCATGCCGATGTGCTCGAACGTCCGCACCTGAGCGTGTCCCTGCATGTTGGACTGCCCGACGAGGATGTAGACCTTCAGCGGTTTCTCCGCAGCTGACGCGTCGGTCAACGAGAGGCTGGCGAAGACGGTCAGCAGTGTCAGCAGAAATCGATTCATTGTGCGTCCTCGGTGTTGATGAGTGACGAAGGCTCGGGCATCCAGGAAGAGGCCGCAGTGATACCTCTTTCAAGGCCGGGATTGTAGGCTGTCGCGCGTTGAGTTCCCCCCGCAGTTTGTCGTAGGGCCGGTTCCCACCGGCCAGTCAGCCCCGAGGACCAGCCATGAACGCAAAACTCACCATTGCCGCACTGTTGTCAGCTCTCCTGCTTCCCCAGATCGCGTCGGCTCAGAAGAAGATCGCCAACGTTCCGTTCCTCGACGGCGGCCACGAGCGCCATCTCCTCGACATCTACACCCCCGAGAAGCCGACTGACAAAAAGCTTCCGGTCATGTTCTGGATTCACGGTGGTGGTTGGCAGGCCGGCAACAAGGATGACGTCGCTCTGAAGCCTCAAGTGCTGACCGAACGCGGATTCGTATTCGTCTCGACGAACTACCGGTTGCTGCCCGAGGTGACGATGGACGTCCTCATTCGCGACGTCGCCGCGTCGTTCGGCTGGATGCACCGCAACATCGCGAAGTACGGCGGCGATCCAAACCGCATCTACGTCGGAGGACACTCAGCCGGCGCGCAGCTCGCGGCGATCATCTGCACCGACGACCGTTACCTGAAAGAGCAGGGCGTCTCGTTCGAAGTCCTGCGTGGCTGTGTGCCCGTCGACGGCGACACGTACGACATCTCGAAAATCATCATGACCGCCGAGCACCGCCAGGCACTCTACGGCGGCAAGATGTTTACGTTCGGCCATCGTCAGAAGTTCGGCAACGATCCCGAGAAGCACGTTGACTTCTCGGCAGTGACGCACGTCGCAAAGGACAAACACATCCCGCCGTTCCTGCTGCTTTACTTCACTGGCAACCCCGACACGCGAGCCCAGGCCAACCGCCTGGGCGAAGTTCTCAAGGCAGCCGACATCCCGGTCACTGTCTTCGGCAAAGGCAACACCAACCACAGCCAGCTCAACAACGATCTCGGCAAACCCGATGATCCGGCCACAAAGGCGTTTCTGGAATTCCTTCAGTAGCTGGGCTGATAACCGGGTTTTCGCGTTGACATCGGGCGATGGCTACCAGATCTGAATGCGTTCCGCTTTCGGCTTGAAGAGCTTGTCGCCCGGTTTGACGTCGAAGGCTTCGTAGAACGCGTCGAGGTTGGTGGCGGGGCCGTTGGAGCGGAAGTGGGACGGCGAGTGCGGGTCGACCACGAGGCGGCGGACGAGTTCGGCGTCGCGGTACTTGCGGCGCCAGATTTGAGCCCAGCCGATGAAGAACCGCTGGCTTGGATTGAAGCCGTCGATGGACGAACCGCCTCCGTCACCCAACGAGATGCGGTACGCCTTATAGGCAATCGCCATTCCGGACAGGTCAGCGATGTTCTCGCCCAGTGTCAGGCGGCCGTTGAGCGTCTTGCCGGGGAGTGCTTCGTAGCCGGCGTATTGAGCGACAAGTTGGTTGGCGAGTTTCTCGAAGGCTGCCCGGTCAGAGTCTGTCCACCAGTTGCGGAGATTGCCGTCGCCGTCATAGCGACTGCCCTGGTCATCGAAGCCGTGACTGATTTCGTGGCCGATGACCGCTCCGATGCCGCCGTAGTTGACCGCGTCGTCGGCTTCCGGATCGAAGAACGGCGGCTGCAGGATCGCTGCCGGGAAAACGATCTCGTTCATGCCGGGGTTGTAGTAAGCGTTGACCGTCTGCGGCGTCATACCCCACTCGGTCCGGTCAACAGGTTTGCCGAGCTTGTCGAGCATCCGCTGGTGTTCGACCTGCGCCGACCGCATCACGTTGCCAAGCAGATCGCCCGGGCGGATTTCGAGCTTCGAATAGTCTCGCCACTTCTCCGTGTACCCGATCTTCGGCGTGATTTTCGACAGCTTGACCAGGGCCTGCTTTTTCGTTTCGTCCGTCATCCACGCGAGGCCGTGAATGCTCTGCTCGAACGCTTTGAGCAGATTGCCGACGAGCTGGTTCATGCGTTCGCGCGAGGTCTCGGTGAAGTGCTTCTTCACGTAAAGCTGTCCGACCGCGTCGCCCAGGACGCCGAAGCGGTTGCTGCTGCCTCCCGATGTCGCGTCGACGGCTCGTTTCCAGCGCGGCTCCTGTTCGGGAACACCGCCGAGTTCCTTGTCATGAAGCTGAAAGTGAGCTTCGACAAACGCCTTCGGCAGCTCCGACGCGTACGCATCGAGCAGCCGGAAATGCAGGTACTGCTTCCAGGTGGCGAGTGGTGTTTCGTCAATGATCTTCTGCAGGCTGGTGAAGTAACTCGGCGTGACGACGTTCAGCTCTTCAAGATCGACTGCTCCGGCGGCGGTAAAGAACGTCACCCAGTCGAAGCCGGGCGTCAGGCTGTCGAGCTTGCTGACCTCGAACTTGTTGTATCGCTTTTCGGCGTCGCGGAGTTCCGTCCGGTCCCATTGAACGCGGGCGAGTTCGGTTTCCAGTTTGAGGATCGCCGTCGCCGCGGCGTCTCCATCCGAGCGACCGCTCAACTGAAACAGCTCAGTGGCGTACTTCCGCAGAGCCTCGCGGGCTCGCACGTACTTCTCATCGTCGGCCAGGTAGTAATCTTTGTCAGGAAGCGTCGTGCCGCTCTGGACGACGGCGGCGAGGTAACGGGTCGAGTCCTTGTCGTCCTGGTCGACGTAAAAGCCAATCGGACTTCCGGCGCCGATCGACTCGAAATGTGCGAAGTGCCTCAGAAGCTGTTCGCCAGTGGCCAGACCGTCGATCTTCGCGATCTCGGCTTTCAGCGGTGCGAGGCCGAGCTGTTCGACGCGGGCTTCGTCCATGTAGCTGTTGAAGAAGTCACCGACCTTCTGGCCGTTCGCGTCCTGTGGATCACTCGCTGCCTCTTCGATGATCGTCCGGATATTCGCCTGAGCGGCGTCGATCAGGGCGTTGAACGATCCGTAATTCGACTTGTCGGCGGGAATCTCCGTTCGCTGAATCCAGCGACCGTTGACGTGCAGAAACAGGTCGTCCTGCGGTCGGACTGAATGGTCGAAGCCGTCGGGATCGATGCCGGAGTACTGGTCCTGTGCGATCACGCAGTTTGTGTCCGGCTGTCCGGTAACAATCAGACAAGCAAGCATCCAGCACTTGAAACATCGCAAACAGGCAGTCGTCATCGCAGGTCTCTTAATAGCGGTGGTGAGTGTCCATTCCAGGGGCTGCGGATCGTAGCAG
This sequence comes from Planctomycetota bacterium, assembly GCA_029977045.1. GTDB lineage: Bacteria > Planctomycetota > Planctomycetia > Planctomycetales > Planctomycetaceae > JAPOLP01. The sequence continues at coordinate 11,203 of JAPOLP010000020.1, read as the reverse complement.
AAAGTCGTTGATCGCTCCGCGATCGAAACGCAAACCGTCAAAAAGCAATTGAGCAATCGTTTCGCTCACGGTCTCCGACGGAGCGTACCGACAGGAACCTGTTACCGGGCACTGCACGGTCCGACCGCGGAGCGGTCAGCGACTTTCCGGCGGTCCAGACCTTCTTGCCGGTTCGAGCCCCTCGCCGTAAGCTGGTCCGATGGCCTGTTTCGTCAAGGAGTGCGGAATGAATCTGACTGCCCGTTGCTGCAGCCTCCGCGCCCTCATTCTCTCTCTGTTATGTGCTGCCTGGCCTGGCCTGCTGACAGCTCAAGTTGTCGCCGCCGACGCGTCGCTGAAGATGTCCGAGCCGATGCCGCTGCAGTCCGGACCGGAAGTCGGCGCGACGATCCACTCGTTCTTCGTGCGAGCTGTCACGGGGCCGCATCGGAACCGGTCGGTCTGTTACGTCTGCCGCTACGGAACACGACCGGTCGTTGCGGTGTTCATGCAGGAAGTCGATCCCGATCTGCCGAAGCTGCTCAAGGCAATCGACGGGTTCGTCGACGACAACCGTGTCGCGGGGCTGCGCAGCTTCGGAGTGCTGGTGACCGACGATTCGGCGTCCGTCGTTCCAACTCTGCAGACGATGGCATTCGACGAGCGGATTCGGATGCCGCTGACAGCGTCGACGACAACGATCGCCAGTTCGGACTCGCTGCGGCTGAACGAGAAAGCTGCCACCACGATTGTGCTGTACCACAAGGTGAAGGCCGTCAGCTCACTGGCTTTTTCCAGAGGAAGCATTGACGACGCTGCAATCGCGGAAACACTCAGGCAACTGAAGTCTCTGATTGAAACCAGCAAGCGATAACAGGGCAGCAGAGATGAGCGGGCTTGAGCGACGATCCATCCGTCGGGGTAGCGACATTCGAATCCGGCATTCGATACCGTGGCTCGTACTTCTGGCCGTGCTGACATCGCTCGCCGTTAGCCTGTTGTCCGTTCCAGCAGTGTGGATCGTCCGCAGTCCACGGGATGCGTTCCTCGTTGCGGCGATCGCATTCGCGGCGAGTATGCTGCTGCTGACCCTGTGCCTGATTCTGTTCTTCTGCATTCCGCCGGCTGTTGTCGGCTTTCTGAATGGCCTGCCGCTGATCGTGAAAGAACTGATTGAGCAGTCGGCTCGTCGACGCACCTGGTGGCTGCGCAGCATGTACGCGCTGCTGGCGTTCTTTGCTGCGATCTCGATGAGTGCCGCGACGCTGCATCGCAACTGGTCGGGCAGCCCGTTTCAGATTCTCGGCCAGGGCTCCGAACTCTTTGCGATGTTTACCTTCATGCAGTTTTTCGGCATCTACCTGTTCATGCCGGCGATGACGAGTTCGCTGCTGACGTCGGAAAAGGAGCGCGACACGCTGTCGCTGCTGTTCCTGACGCGTTTGAGTCCCTGGGGAATCATTGTCGGCAAGCTCGTCAGCCGCCTGATCCCAATGTACCTGCTGCTCGCGCTCTCGCTGCCACTGTCGGCGTTCGCGTATTCGCTGGGTGGTTTCGAGCAATCGCTGATCTGGATGACGACCTGGATCCTGTGCCTGACGGTATTTCAGGTCGCCACGCTCGGCCTGATGTGCTCCGCGTTTTTCCGGACCACGGTGGGAGCCTTCATCGCCACGTACGTGTTCGGTTTCCTGATGCTTTTCGGGCCTCTCATCTTTGACGAGATGACGCACAGCATTCGCGACCTCTTTCAGTTCCTGCAGGCAGCATTCGGCACGCAAACGGTCTTCGGATTTCAGCAGTACACCTTTTCGGGGATGTTCTTCGCGCCAATGGTACTCTTCGAGAACGGGCCGGGCATGTTCGGCGGAAGCAATGTCTGGTTTACGTTGCTTCGCAGTGCGCCGATCCTGGCAATCAGTGCTCTGTTTCTGCTGCTGACTCGAGTCTTCATTGTCAGCCGCGCGTTTGTTGAACGACGGAATCTGCTGCTTGTCGCATTTCGTAAGCTCGATCATGTTTTCTGGCAGCTCAACGAGCAGTTTGGCCGCGGCGTTGTTTTGTCGGGAGGTTCGGAGAAGTTGCCGAAGTCACAGCCGGTCGCCTGGCGTGAAGTTACAAAGAAGACGCTGGGCACAACGCGTTATCTGGTCCGCGTGTTTATCGGCCTTGAGTTCCCTGTGCTGTTTATCTGCAGCCTGAGCGTCGGCGGCAATAGTGGCTGGAATGAGATGCTCGCGATGCTGCAGTTCATGGTCTGGATCATTGCCATCCTGTTGATCTGCGTGCATTCGGTGAGCCTGTTTGCTGCCGAGAGAACTCATCAAACGCTGGACGTTCTGCTCACAACGCCAATGACCAACCGGGACCTGTTCCGTCAGAAACTGCGAGGCCTGCTGCGGCTGACGTTTGTCGTCTCCGTGCCGTTGCTGACGGTTTATGTGTTTGAGGGCTGGCTGCGACACGATACGTACAGTTTTAACCGGTACGGAGGTTCGCAGGCCTGGAGGAATGGGAGCGTCCCGCTGCCGGTTCTCTGCTACCTGGCTTCGGGAATCATCACGATGCTGATCTACTTTCCCATGGTGGCCGCCGTCGCCACTCTTGCCGGTCTTAAGCTGAAGACTCAGACGCGAGCAATCTTTGCGACCCTGGGGCTCATCGTCGCGTGGAACCTGCTGCCGTTGCTGGTGCTGGGGCCGCTGTTTGAGATCTACAACTTCCGCTGGACGAACGGCGCGGAATACTTCCTGATGTCGATTCCGGCACTGATGATCGGGGCCAACGAGTTCCGCGAGTTCACCTCCCCGTGGACAGCTCTGTTCGCCAACAGCATCTGGTATGGAGGAATCACCGTCGGCCTGTGGGCAATATGCCTGGTCGGATTCGACGGGATGCTGGGACGCTTTGATTCCCCGAACGCAAACGTCAAAACACGCCTGTCTCGCGCCGGCCTGCCACCACTGACAGCAGCCGGCGGCTAGCAACGACACAGGCCGGATCAGGCGGAGTGCCGCTCTGGCAATCTGTATCACTCGGCTTTGCCGGAACAGCGCTCCGCTTGTTTCGGCCTGCCTGGAAACTCACCGAGGAATTCCCCCATGTTGAACCTGCCTTCCAGAATTCACCTGCTGATGGCGATCGCCATTCTCGCCGCGACTGCCCAATCGTCCTTTGCCGAAAACTGGCCGAACTGGCGAGGACCGCTGAACAACGGCATCAGCAGCGAAAGCAATCTGCCAACCGAGTGGTCTGCGACGAAGAACGTTGCCTGGAAACTCGACCTGCCCGGTTCCGGCGGAGCTACGCCCGTCGTTCACGGAAAGAACATCTTCCTGACGGCGGTTGCCGGTGAGGAGCTGGTTCTGATCTGCGTCGGCACTGACGGGAAGGAACGCTGGAAGCGAACCGTTGGCCAGGGCAACAAGGACGTTCGCGGCGACGAAGGAAACTCCGCAGCGAATTCTCCAGTCACCGATGGCAAGTATGTCTGGTCGATGTTCGCCAATGGCGACCTCGCCTGCTTCACCGTTGATGGCGACAAGGTCTGGGCTCTCGACCTGCAGAAGGAGTTCGGCACATTCGAGATTCAATTCGGCATGACCTCGACACCCGTGCTCGACGATGGCCGGCTTTATCTGCAGCTGATCCACGGCAAATGGAGCGACGAGCCGAGTGTCGGCACGGTCGCCTGTCTGGATGCCGCCAGCGGCAAGCAGATCTGGAAGCACATCCGCAAGACGGACGGCGTCGCCGAGAACAAGCACTCGTACGCGTCGCCGATGATGTACGACTTCGCCGGGCACAAGTTTCTGCTGACGCACGGAGCCGACTTCCTGATTGCTCACGACATTAACACCGGCAAGGAAATCTGGCGCTGCGGCGGCCTGAACATCAAATCGAAGTACGACAACACGCTGCGGTTTGTTGCCTCACCAGCCTGTGCGGAAGGCATCATCGTGGTCCCGAGTGCCAAACGCGGCCCGACACTTGCCATTCGCCCGGACGGCAAGGGCGACATTACTGATGACAAGTCAGTGCATCTGTGGTCGGTTGCAGAAACGCCGGACGTCCCGTCGCCACTGATCGTTGGCAATGAAGTCTATCTCTGCAAACAGGATGGCAACCTGATGTGTCTGGACCGCAAGACCGGCAAGGAACACTACTTTGAACGCACCAATCGCCAGCGCCATCGAGCCTCACCGGTCTTCGTTGACGGCCACATCTACCTGACAGCTCGCGACGGTCGAGTCACCGTCGTCAAAGCAGGAACGAACTTCGAGATCGTTGCGGAAAACGAACTCGGCGACGCGATCACTGCCTCGCCGGCAGTCTCGGACGGCACGATCTACCTGCGATCCTTCGGAGCCCTGTGGGCGATCCGGAAGTAGGCCTGTCGAGGACATATTGAGATAAAAAGAGCCGCGTCGGGGACTCCCTGACGCGGCTTCTTGCGTTAGCCGATAATCCGGTTTCTCCGAAACCGGATTATCGGCTGATAAGGATCGACGTTGCCGAACAACGACACAGTGGGGAAACGCTCAATCCTGCGACTGATCTGCGTCGCAGGCAGATCTGTTGCTCATCGCCGTTACTGCGTCGTTGCAGGTTTCGGAGAAACCTACCTACGGCTACTCAGTGATGATGTCCCGAACAGTCTTGCCGCCGGGGATCATCGGGAGGACGTGCTCCTGGTAGGGGCAGACGCATTCCAGGACGTACGGGCCGTCGTGTTCGATCATCTCTTTGATCGCTGCTGGCAACTCGGCTTTCGAGCGAACCTGGCGGCCCTTGATGCCGTAGCCTTCCGCAATCCCGACAAAGTTCGGGAACGTTTCGTCGTACATCGAACCATCGCCGTCGCCGAGAGCTTCAGGATGATCGATCGGGCCGAGATATGTGTGAGCCCGCTTGCCTTCCATGAAGCGGTCTTCCCACTGCACGACCATGCCCAGGTGCTGGTTGTTGAGCAGCAGCACCTTGACCGGCAGCTTTTCACAGAACAGCGTGCCGAGTTCCTGGATATTCATCTGAAACGAGCCGTCGCCTTCGATGTCGATCGACAGTGCTTCCGGGTGAACCGCAGCGACGCCCATCGCGGCGGGCAGGCCGAAGCCCATCGTGCCCAGGCCGGAACTGCTGAGCCAGCGTTTGGGCTTGTCGAACTTGTAGTACTGAGCCGACCACATCTTGTGCTGGCCAACGCCGACGGAAATGTACGCGTCGCGATCCTTCGTCTGCTTCCAGAGTTCCTGAATCGCATGTTGCTGCAGAATCGCGTCGCCAGCATCGGCATACGTCAGCGGATACTGCTGCTTCCACTCGGCAATCTGCTTCCTCCATTCCGCAGTTTCCGGAATGTCGCCGTCGCTGAACGCCGCGTTCAGAGCGACCAGGAATTCCTTGACGTCGCTGACGACGGGGATGTGAGCTTCCTTGTTCTTGTGGATTTCCGACGGGTCGATGTCGACATGCACAATCTTGCCGTGCAGAGCGAACTCGTCGAGCTTTCCGGTGACGCGATCGTCAAAGCGAACTCCCAGGGCCAGCAGCAGGTCTGCCTGATCGATCGCCTTGTTGGCGTACACGGTGCCGTGCATCCCCAGCATGTCGAGCGACTGCGGATCGTCGCCGGGGAACGCCCCGAGCCCCATCACAGTTGTCGTAACCGGGATGCCGGACTTGCGGGCGAAGGCGGTCAGTTCCTCGGATGCATCCGCGTTGATCACCCCGCCGCCGACGTACAGGATCGGCTTGCGTGACCGTCGAATCGCGGCGATGACCTGCTTGATCTGCTCGGGAGCCGCTTTGCGAGTCAGCGGACGGTACCCCGGCAACTTCATCGGCGGATCGAAATCGAGGTCTTCCTCGGCAATCTCAGCAAGCTGAATGTTCTTCGGGAAGTCGATCAGCACCGGTCCGGGGCGTCCCGTCTTCGCGACGAAGAAGGCTTCCTTGACGACGCGCGGGATCGACAGCAGAGCTTCACGAACTGACGCGGGATCCGTGTAGTCAGCCGCCGTGATCATGTAGTAGTGCTTGGTGATGCTGCGGCAGATCTCGACGATCGGCGTTTCCTGGAACGCGTCGGTTCCGATGACCGCCTGCGGAACCTGGCCGGTGATCGCGATCAGCGGAACGCTGTCCATCTTGGCGTCGGCGATGCCGGTGACCAGATTCGTCGCACCTGGCCCGCTCGTGGCCATGCACATCCCGACCTTGTCAGTCGTCCGCGAAACGCCCTGAGCGGCAAACGTCCCGCCCTGTTCGTGACGCGGCAGGATCGTGCGGATGCGGTCACGCCGCCGCCGCAACGCCTGATGCAGCGGCATGCTTGCTCCACCGGGGTAAGCGAACATCAGATCGCCGCCGTTGCGAATCAGTGCTTCGACCAGAATGTCGGCACCGGAAATCGTCTGTGTCGCGGTCGATGTTTCCTGAGCTGTCGACACGGGTTACGTCCTCAGTTTGAGCAGATTTGCAAAGTTCATTGCCGGAAGCCGGCATGATGATTTTCAGAAGTCGCCAGCGAAGCGACAGACGAGCCGTGCCCGGAGTTCGCATTGCGACTGGGACAACGTTCTGGCTCTGAGCAGCTAACGCGGCAGTGTAATCACGATGCCCCGTCAAAACGAGCGTTGATTTGCTGTCCGTTGGCCTTCAGGAAACCGCATTCCGCAGAGCCCGCAAGTGTCACGACGCACCGATTCGTCAATGTTTGACATTGGTGCGCAGAGAGCGATTCGACGCTTTCCGAAGACGATTTTACTGGACATACTATTTCGATCAGCAAATACCAATGGGTGGCAGTCACTTCTGAATGCGGAGGCAGCATCATGCGGCAGTTTCACTCGATCGTTGTGGCTCTTGAGCCTGGGCAACCGGCGCCGGTGGCTTTTGATCGCGTGGTTTGTCTCGCAAAAGCGTGCAACGCTCAGGTGAACGTCATCTCGGTGATCGAGGACGTTCCCGCCTGGGCCAAACGAATCATGCCGCATTCAGTTGGACTGGCTCTTGATGCCCTGGTCCCGTCAGTTCAGAAACAGCTCGAAGAGGTTGCAGCTCGTTTCGGTAACCAGTTGACCGTCCGGACTCAAGTCCTACAGGGACGTCCCTGGGCCGAGATTCAGCGGGTCGCTGCCGCGTGCAGCGCTGACCTGGTCGTCAAGCCAGCAAGCGAGGACTGTTCCGCGAGCTTCGATTTCCGGCTGCTCCGAAGTTGCCCCTGTGCGGTCTGGATTCTAAAGGGGAACGACACTCCGTTTCAGCGAGTGGCGGCAGCGCTGCATGTCGGTATGCAGGAGTCACCGCGTGACGTGCTCAACTGCCAGATCATGGAACTGGCGTCGTCGGTTGCCTCGCTCGAAAGCAGCGAGCTGCATGCCATTCAAGCCTGGTCGTACTTTGCGGAAGCTCCGATGCGCCACAAGGCTCGGACCGAACGGAGCGAAACGCTGATCGACCAGGCGAAGCGACGTTCGGCGGATGATCTTCGAGCCGCGATCGAACGCTTCGTCGAACCGTACCGCGTGCAGCACCCCAATCTGACGCTGCACATGGCGGAAGGTGATCCGGAAGACGTCATTCCGAGAGTCGTACACGACGAAGAGGAAGTTCTGCTCGTTATGGGCACCGCCGGTCGATCGGGTGTTCGCGGGCTGTTGATGGGCAACCTGACCGAACGCGTCATGGACCGGCTGCCGTGCTCGATCCTCGCCGTGAAAGCGACGCAGCCCGCGTGACAGCACACGTCAGTTGGTAGGCGTCTCGAACGAATACTCGTTCTCGACGCGGCAGATACGCACTTTGAAGTTGCGATACCACTTCTCGCGTCCGAGTTGCTGTGCGGTCTGATGTTCGGCGACGTTCTTCCAGGCTTTGATGGACTCGCGGTCCTGCCAGTACGAAACCGTGATGCCGACCCCGTCGCTCCCGCGAGCGCTGTCGATACCCAGGAAGCCGGGTTGCTGCCGAGCCAGCTCGACCATGCGTTCCGCCATCGCTGCGTACTCGTCGGGTTCCGCGAGCGAGCGTTCGGACGTGAAGATCACGGCGTAGTACGGCTGCACTGCGGATTCACCCATCGCCTCACTCCTCGTCGCGATTAAAGCGAACTGAATTCATCGCCGTACCGGACAAGCCCCCTGATACCGTTCAGGCTGCCGGGCTTCAGTTCAAGAACCATGAATTCATCACGCACCTGGTACTCGTTTCCCAGACCAAAAAGATGCGCCGGCTGAAACCCAAAACGCTGATAGAAGCCCGGCTCACCGAGCACGACCACGATCCGAAAACCAGCTTCCCGGCAGGCCGCCAACCCGGCGCGAATCAGCTCGCTGCCGATCCCTTGCCGCTGAAACTCCGGCAACACCGCCACCGGCGCCAGCCCGACGGCTGCCACGTCGAGGCCATCTACCGTGACCGGGCTGAAGGCGATGTGCCCAACGATTCCGGCATTCTCTTCAGCCACGATCGAGACAGACAGGTGCCGGTTCTCTCGCAGTGCATCAACAAGCCCGGCTTCGCCGTCCCCCGGAAATGCAGCCAGGTGGACACTGCGAACTGCGGAAGCGTCAGAATCGATTTCACGTCGGATCATGCTGCAGGCCTCTTGGTTTACGAGGCTGCCGTTGCACGCTCGACTGCTGACTCCATTCGCTGCAACACCGTTTCTTTGCCGACGATGACCAGGCAGTCGTAGACGCCGGGGCCGGTGGGGGAGCCGGTGGTGGCGATTCTCAGGGCGTGGATCAGAAGGCCGGATCCGATGTCTCGTGACTCGACGAAGTTTTGCAGTTCGGACTCCAGTCGCTCGGCAGTCCAAGCGTCGACGTTGGCCAGTACCGCGCGGAACTCAGTGAGCAGACCCGGAACGCCGTCTTTGGCGACTCGCTTCTGGAAGTCCTTTTCTGAGTACTCGATGTCGTCGCGGAAGAAGTACTCGTAGATGAGGATGTCAGTGAAGACCTTGATGCGGTCGGCGAGGGCTGCGACGACGGCGGTGACGTGCTGGCGATCGGCGTCGGTTGGTTCGGCGGACAGGATGCCGGCTCGCTGGAGTACATGCAGGCAGCCGGCGGCGCGGTCTTCGAGCAACAGTTCGTTCATCCAGTGAGCCTGGTAGCTCATCAGTTTTTCGGGATCGAACGCGGCGGCACTCTTGACCACGCGGCCCAGCGAGAAGTGCTCGATCAGGAAGTCGAGCGACATGAATTCGGTGGTTTCGTCGAACGACCAGCCGGTCCGGCCCAGCGAGTTCAGCAGGCCGGCCTGCAGAAAACCCGTCTGCTCGTAAAACTCGACGGCCACTGGATTGACCTCCTCTTCGTCGACGCCGAAACGCGGCAGCACGCGGCTGGAGAGTTCAAACAGCGTTTTGAACGCCGGGCTCTTGCGGTACTTGTCGATGTCCCGCTTCGAGATCTTCTTGCTGGTTCCAGGAGCCATGACGAACGGAATGTGAGCGAACGTCGGAACGGCTTCGCCAAGAGCTTCGTAAAGCAGGACCTGGATCGCGGTGTTCGAGAGGTGTTCCTCGGCGCGGATGACGTGCGTGATCTTCAGCTGAGCGTCGTCGACGACAGTCGCGAAGTTGTAGAGTGGGCTGCCGTTCGACCGGGAGATGTTCGGATCGAACATCAGCGACGAGTTCCACTCGACATGCCCGCGGATCTCGTCGTCGATCGCGATCGTCTGCCCGTGTGGCACCTTGAATCTCAGCACCCACGAATCGCCGCGATCGAGCCGTTCCTGAATTTCAGCATCGGACAACTCCAGCGAGCGGCGCATTCCGATGGGCAGTTCGTTGTGATCGCGGAGGTGCTGCTTGTCGGCCTGGACTTCCTCAGCGGTATCGAAGCAGCGATAGGCCTTGCCCTCGGCCAGCAGGCGGTCGCCGGCGACCTGATAAAGGTCGCCTCGCTGTGACTGGAAATAGGGTCCGTACGGGCCGCCGACTTCCGGGCCTTCGTCCCAGTTGAGCCCCAGCCAGCGGAAAGCCTGCAGAATCGGAGCGAGCGCGGCGTCGATGTTCCGTTCCTGGTCGGTGTCGTCGATTCTCAGGATGAACTGTCCGCCGTGCTTGCGGGCGAACAGCCAGTTGAACAGAGCGGTGCGCATCCCGCCAATGTGCATGTATCCGGTGGGGCTGGGGGCGAATCGAGTGCGGACGGTCATGGGAAAAGCAGTTCGTCGTTTCTTAAGTGGTTGGGGCTGTCGCTCGGGGCGAGTGACGCTCGCCAGGTTCCCTGCGAGGCGGCGGATGATAGGGAAGTGCGACAACGGAGACTATCGGCTGATTGACACCTGCATCGAAGGGGCAGGCGATGGTTTCCGGGCTGCCTGGCCGAAGGTTGCTTTCGCGACGCGGGTACCGGGATAAACTGCCGTGATGTGGACTCGCGTCGTGAAATGACGTGGTTTTCTCACCCTCGCAACGAGTTTTGAATCTGATCTCAGTGGAGCTGTCCGTTGGAACTGAACCCGGAAGAACTTTCGCACTCGGACATTTACGCGCACATGATCCGGCTGATCACGCCGCGACCGATCGCGTGGGTGTCGACGGTTTCGAACGACGGTGTGCCGAATCTCGCGCCGTTCAGCTATTTCAACGCTGTCGGCTCGAACCCGCCGACGCTGATGTTCTGCCCGGCGAACCGGCCTGACGGGACTCCGAAGGACACACTGGCGAACATTCAGGCGAACGGCGAATTCGTCGTCAACGTCGTCTCGTTTGATCTGGCCGAGCAGATGAATCAGTCGGCGGCGGATTATGAAACTGACGTCAGTGAGTTCGAGGCGTGCGGACTGACGGCGGCGGCATCGTCGCTCATCACACCATCGCGAGTCGCCGAGGCGCGGGCTCACTTTGAGTGCCGGCTGCATTCGGTGATTCAGCTTGGCACGGGGCCGGGCGGAGCGAATCTCGTGCTGGGACGCATCGTCGCGATTCACATCGACGACGACGTGCTGGACGATCGAGGCCGGGCCGATCCGGCGAAGCTTGATACCGTCTGACGTCTCGGCGGGATCTCTTACACTCGCACGACGGACCGCTTCGATATCGACCGACCGACGGTCTGATTGCACCCACGACGCTGACACTTCAGGGAAGAATTATGAGCGACTTTGACAACGACGAATCGGAACTCTCATCCGTCCGGGAATTGAGCACGGCTCAGCAGCGAGTGCTCGGCGTGCTGCTCGAAAAAGCGTTCACAACGCC
>JAPOLP010000764.1 GCA_029977045.1 Planctomycetota bacterium | reverse complement strand
TCGGCGATACGTTTCATGCGTCGCTCGACGGCATGGACTACAAGGCTCCGTGGTTCGCGAGAACGTTCATCGCGCCGTTCATGAAGAACTCGGCCCTGATCAAGCCGATGAAGCCGGGAATCCAGTTGCCCAAGGATGCTCAGAAGTTTCTGCCGCCTGCTGAGGTCACGCTCGAAGCCGCACTGGAGAAACTCAACAACGGGCTGAGCCGTCTGGAAACGGAGCTGCCCGTCGCCGACCACGCGTTTTTCGGCAAAATGGCCTCCGAAGAGTGGATGCAGCTGCATCTGCGGCACTGCGAACTCCACATGAGCTTCATCGTCCCGAAGGAGTAGCCTCGGGCTGCTCGGCTTGAAGGGAGGCAGCCATGCCGGCGGTGTTTCAGTGGTCGCACACCGTGACTGCGGACGAAATCGACGGGCAGGGCCACGTCAGCAATGTCGAATACCTGCGCTGGATGCAGTCGGCAGCGGTCGAACATTCCGCCGCTCAGGGCTGGCCGACGGAACGGTACGAAGAGGAAGGCTCGGCCTGGGTCGTCCGCACGCACTTCATCGAATACCAGGCTCCGGCGTTCGAGGGCCAGAACATTGTCATCGATACCTGGGTCACAGGCTTCGAGAAGATCACGTCGCTGCGGAAGTACCGCATCCGGCGATCTGACGACGACACTCTGCTGGTGATCGCCGAAACCAACTGGGCCTACATCGGCCGCAAGCACGGAGTGCCACGCCGAATCCCGCAGGAACTGAAGGACTCGTTCGAGCCGACAGCGGGGCTCGCACAAGACGCTTCAGCGCAAAGGACTTAGACATTGCCTCCAGGTTTAGATCGATCCCGTCTATTGGTGATCAGTCTGTCTCCGGCAGTCGTTCGGACTGCGATGGCTGTTCGTCGGAACCTATGGAGCAAGAGGATTCATGTCGGGGTTCTCGGCGGGCGCTGAGTGATCAGTCTCGAACGCGCGAAACCAATGAACGGACATCCCAATAGCTAACCCCAATCCGCTGATCGCGTACAGGCTTCTCATTGCCCCTTTCGAACTGAATTCCCGTGCTCCCCAGTTCAACATTTCCTGAACGATGCTCGGAAACCAGTGAGATTCGGACAGCGCATGAAGAAAGAATGGAAGCCCGGCCCAAAACCACAAGAAGCCCAAGCCGAGTCCGCCGGTCGAAAGTACCGCCAGAATTCTGCTTCCCGCTCGCTTGCGCCCACCGTGCTGAACTTTCTTTTTCGTGAGTATTGTTAGGCACAGGAAAAGTTCTCCGATGATCAGTGGAGCCGCCCACAGCATGCTCATGAGCGTCACCAATGGAAATGGAGAATTCACTCCTCTTCCTTGTCGCATCTGGTCAAATTCAAACGCCCCCATCACAAACACGATCATCAGCGGGCTACTTGCCAGAATACTCCAACCGATGCTGGCCAAATGCGAGACGATCCAGGAGCGAGAGCCGCGTTGATCTGAGCAGAATTGGATAAGCAGATACGCCACGAAGACAATCGTCAGTGGCACTGCAAGGACAAGTGTGACGAGAAGCAGATTCATGTTCGGCCTTTTTCGGGGGTGGGGGATGCAGGCGTACTTTCCAAGCGGAAACAAGGCGCGAAGTCGGCCCCCGTATAACAGTCGCGCTTCAGGGTGGCCAAAACCAGCTGACGACCGCTTGGGGATAAGCGACTCAAATTCGTGAACGATGAGTGAAGTTGTCTCTGCCGCTTTACCGCGAACTCTGTATCAGAGAGCCGTCGACACAACACGTTGTCACGCTGGCTGGCGAGGCAAAGTGGGCCTATCTTCCCGCTTCGCTGAAATCTCACTTCTGTAGATCGCTGGAAACTGAAAATGAACGCGTTTGAGTATCGAGACGGGCAGCTTTTCTGTGAGGACGTTCCGGTCGCCGCACTGGCCGAGGAATTCGGAACGCCGCTGTGGATCTATTCCAAAGCCCAGTTTCTGCATCAGCTCGGGCAGATTCAGGACGCCTTCAAGGACGTCGATCCGGTCATCTGCTACTCGGTGAAGGCGAACTCGACGCTCGGCATCCTGAAGCTGATGAACGAAGCGGGGGCGAGCTTCGACGTCGTTTCGGGCGGCGAGCTGTACCGCGTCAAACAGGCGGGAGCCGACACGACGCGCGTCGTGTTCGCTGGCGTTGGCAAGACCGACGACGAGATCCGGTTCGCTCTGGAATGCGACATTCTGAAATTCGACGTCGAGAGTGAAGACGAACTCGACGCGATCGGTCGCGTGGCGGAATCGATGGGCACGGTCGGGCGAGTCGCCCTGCGGCTGAACCCGGACATCGACGCGAAAACTCACGCGAAGACGACGACCGGCAAGAAGGGCAACAAGTTCGGCATGGACATCGAACGAGCCGGACAGCTTGCCGACAAGGTGCTGAAGAATCCGCATCTAAAACTCAGCGGCATTCACATGCACCTGGGCTCGCCGATCCTGACGACCGAGCCGTACGAAAAGGCGGCGAAGAAGGCGATCGAGATCGTTCGCGAGTACCGCTCAAAGGGGCACGAGATCAGCTGGATCAATCTCGGTGGTGGCTTCGGGATCTCCTACAAGCACAATGAAGGACTGCCGGCGTCTGAGTACGCGAAGGTGATCGTGCCCGCCGTCCAGGAAGCCGGCTGCCGGCTGACGCTCGAACCCGGCCGGTTCATCGCAGGGAACTCGGGAATCCTGATCAGCCAGGTGATCTTCACGAAACGCGAAGGCGGCAAGCTGTTCTACATTCAGGATGCCGCAATGACGGACCTCGTCCGCCCGGCAATGTATGACTCGTTCCACCGCCTCTGGCCGGTCAAACCGTCGATCCCGATGCCTGCCAATGCCGAGTCCGCTCCCGATGGCTGCGAAGTCGCGGACGTCGTTGGTCCGGTCTGCGAATCCGGTGACTACTTCGCGAAGGACCGAGCACTTCCGCCAATGAAGCGCGGCGATCTGCTGAGCATCTTCAGTGCTGGGGCGTACGGATCAGTAATGAGCAGCAACTACAACTCGCGACCCCGCGCGATGGAGATTCTCGTCGACGGAGACTCGTACAAGGTCATCCGCAAACGCGAAACACTTGAAGACCTGGTCCGGCTCGAGCAGGTTGACTGACCTGTCCCGCGGACCGATCCCGTATCAATTGTCCTGACTGCCGAAGGAGCCACTGATGAGTGCTGAAGCGAAGATTGCCGAACTCGGACTGCAACTGCCGGAAGCCCCGAAGCCGGGCGGCAACTACACGCCGGTCGTTCAGATCGGCGACCTGTGCTACGTCTCCGGCCACGGCCCGCTGACCGTCGAGGGAACCATGCTGACCGGTCGGGTCGGTTCAGAAGTCAGTCAGGAAGACGGTTACACGGCGGCCCGGCAGGTTGGGCTGACGATGCTCGCGACACTGCGGCAGTACCTGGGCAGCCTCGACCGCGTGCAGCGGATGATCAAAGTGCTGGGCATGGTGAACGCAGCACCTGACTTTCAGAACCATCCGAAAGTCATGAATGGCTTCAGCGACCTGATGGTCGAAGTTTTCGGCGACGATGGCCGCGCAGCCCGCAGCGCCGTCGGCATGGGCTCGCTGCCTGGAAATATCAGCGTGGAAGTTGAAGCAATCGTCCAGGTCAGCGAGTAAGCTGGCCGCTTCCGA
>JAPOLP010000774.1 GCA_029977045.1 Planctomycetota bacterium | reverse complement strand
TTCAATTCGACCGTCATGCCGTCGGAGATACTTCGAACAGTGAGGAGCCGCGATTCCAGTGGAAGATCGAGCTTGATTTGCCGGAGCTTCCCCAAACGATTTCCGCGACGCCCTCTCCAGGGCAAGAAGCCAGAGCGAGTAACGCCTCGACTGAAGAACCTGCCGGAGTCGAGTCTGAAGTTGCGGCGTTTGCGGCTTCCGAACGAACGGACAGTGTTGGAGCCGGTAACCGGACTTCAACCGACTCGCGATCGCGACAGTTATCGCCTGAAATCAGGCAGGCAGTGCAGTTGGTGCCGGGGCGTTTCCTGCTGCTGACGAGTCCGGCTGTTGAGCTGGCAGGCGGCCCGAGTGTTGCCGTTTCTTATGATGGAACTGGATCATCAATCGGCGGCGAGTTCGGTCTGAGTAGTCTGGCGACTCTGCTTTCGTCACTGGCTTCACCAGCTCAGCGCGATACTCGCGAGACGCAAGCGGCGTCGGGCCTGATGTTCGAGACTGGTGAGCTTGCACAGCCTGATAGTCAGCACGCCGCAACGGAGTTTGCGATCGACGCAGGAGCGCCCTCGGGCACGTTGACGGCCAGTCTCCCTGCCATCGCGCTGCAGCAGACTGTCGTCAGCCTTGCCGGTATGTTTGAAGATTTGCTGCTGACGCTGAACTCGTTGCTGCATGCCATCGGTGTTGCGGTTGGATCAGAAAGCAGCGGGACGCAGGCTCCAGTCGCTCCGACAGTGGCGCCGGTGTTTCCTGGAGCGTCCGCCCCCAGGCAATTCGTCGCAGGCTCGCAGGCGATTCAGTCCGTTCTTGTTGACCTCTCTGGCAACGGTCAGTTTCAACTGGAACCGTTCAGCCGTCGCGAAAACTCGATTCAAACTCTGACGCTCGACTTCGCGCCGCGACATGGGCAGCTCCTGGTGCGTGACCTTCGGAAAGGGATGCTGGAGTTCGAGGCCGTTCCTGGTTTCGACGGAGCTGACTCGGCAGCCTGGCGGGCGACGCTCGACGACGGCTCGTCGATTCAGGGAACGATCGTCTTCTTTGTCGACAGCTCCGCGACTCCGATCGCCGCAGCGCAGGCGAGTCTCTTCGACAGCGAGTCATCTGTAGCTTCAGCACCGGGAAATTCCGTCGTTCCGCAAGCCGTTCCTGCGCGAGATTGTGACGCGGCTTTTTCTTCTGACGAGCTGCTGAGCCGGTTGCTTCGCTGAGCGTCACCTGCCAATCGTGATGGCACATTCGGATGAACTTTCCAACAACCCGCTACACGCTGATTCATCGCTTGGCGACCAGTTCGACTGAAGAGGACTGGATGCTCTTCCTGGCGGATTATTGGCGACCACTGTGCCGGTTCGCGGTGAGGTGGGGCCGTCTGGATCTTCTGGACGCCGAAGACGTCGCGGCGACGACGCTGGAAGCGATCCTGCGAAACGACCTGCTGGCTCGCTGGACAACGGATCGGCGGGCACGGCTGCGCACGCTGCTTTGCAGCGTCGTACGGCGAATCCTCGCTGACGAAGCTCGACGATCCTCGCGCCGTCGTCGCCGCATCCGCGAGTACGTCGAGCAGGCTGACTCTGATCTGCAGCTGACCGTCCAGAACGGCGAGCCGATCTCGACCGACGAAGCCGATGCGTTCTACCAGGCTTGGGCTGAGGAACTGCTGCAGTCGGCGGTCGAGTCGCTCCTTGAGGACTATCACCGCGAGGGGCGGGGAAACTACTTCCGCGTCTTTTATGGCCGCGTCTGTGAGAACCTGCCGGTGCGAACGATCGCCGAGTCGCTGCAGCTCAAAGAGACCGACGTCGACAACTATTTCCGGCAAGCCCGCAGCCGTCTGGAAAGCCGGCTCAGCGACCTCGTTCGCTGGCAGGTTCTGCGTTACTCGCCACCCGATCAAAGCACCGCCGAATTCGACCATGAATGGTCGCGGCTCGGCGAGTTCCTGAAACGCAACGGTGGCCTCGAAGACTCGCTGCGTTCCTCGTATGCCGGCTTCAATGTCGAAGCCGTTCGCGAGCGAGAAGCGAGTTCCATGACGGCGATCCTGAAACGCGTTCGGACTCAGATCCAGGATGACTCAACGGACGCGGAGGGCAGCCAGTCATGACAACCCGGCAGCCTGATAATCAACGTTCGACATCGTCGTCAGCAGACTTGCAGAATCCGGACGATGCGCTGGCCATTGTGCGATCACTGGCCAGTCAGCTCGAGGACCTGCACGCAGGCGGGACGCTGCATCGATCAGTCTTTTCAATACAGGTTGCTACGGACAATCACACACTGTCACCAGTTGCTGAGAAACCCGTTGCGTTCGGTGGCCCGGCGCAGGATGTCGATCGGTGTCCGCCCGAGTTTCGTCGGTCGCGCGAGATCGAACTGCCTGCAGATGCAGAAACCGCTCGACAGATTTGCGTGGGTGCTGGCGTGCTCGCTCCGCCAGAGCGAGTCGACGTCTACCAGGTTGGAACACTGCTCTGCCGGTTTGTCTGTGGTCGGTCAGTTATGGCCTATCTCAGCAGTCCTGGCCTGCTGCAGACAATTCCGTCGGGTGTGCGTACGGTCATCGACCGCTGCATTGGGTACGACGAGACCAGCCGGGTGAATTCCGCCGCGGAACTGTGTCGACTGCTCGACGCTGTTCGAGCCGGAACAGAGCAACGACTGGCAGCTCAGCCTGTTGAACTCATTGCGGAAGCACTCAGCGATACCGGCCAGCACTTCGCCGCCGAAACTTCTCGTGACCGACAGCCGCCGCTCGTGAAACTCGGCCAGTTTGAGATGTACGAGCAGATTGGCCGCGGCGGAATGGGTACGGTTTACCGGGCACTCGACACGTCGCTGAATCGCACGGTCGCTGTCAAAGTCCTCTCGGATCGGCTCGCCCGAGACGCCGCCTTTGTGCAGAGATTTCGCGCGGAGGCTTCAGCGGCGGCTCGCCTCACGCACGAGTGCATCGTGCCGATTTACTTCATTGGCGAAGAGGACGGGCACCACTTCTACGCGATGCAGCTTGTCGATGGAGAGTCGCTTGCCGACCGTCTGCATCAACGATCGCGACTGCCGCTGGAAGAAGCTCTGCGGATTGTCGAGCAGACGCTGACGGGCCTTGCCGCGGCTCATCGCCAGGGACTCGTGCATCGCGACATCAAGCCGGGAAACATTCTGATTGATCGAGAGAACGGTCGCGCGATGCTGACCGACTTCGGTCTCGCCCGGTCGCTGTCGATTGCTGGGGGTTCGGATGCGTCGGATGTCGGCGACGAACTCGTCATGGGCACGGCGGAGTACATGTCGCCCGAGCAGGCTCGCGGTGAGGCCGTTGGCCTGCGGTCCGATCTCTACTCGATCGGAGCCGTGCTCTATCAGTTGCTGTGCGGAACAACACCGTTCGACGCGGACACTCCAACAGGCCATCTGATGCGGCATGTGTGTGAGGACCCCAGGCCGCTTGGTGAGCTGGCGCCGGACGTGCCGCCCGGCCTGATTGCAATCGTGACGCGACTGCTGCAGAAGCAACCGGAGCAGCGATACGACTCCGTCGATGACCTGCTGATTGATCTTCGACCATATTTGCAGGCTGACGAGTCGCGTAGTGAATCATCGGGC
>JAPOLP010000394.1 GCA_029977045.1 Planctomycetota bacterium | reverse complement strand
TTGCGCATAACCAGTCATTCGATCGCGAACGGGCATTCTGGCGGACTGGGAATTCGATTGAAAGCAGGCAGTGTCCACCCGTCGCGTCAGCGGACTTCGACCGGTAGACTCGACGGTTTCTAAAGCACGCGGTCTCAAGGACCTTCCGGCACAGCAATCACCAATCAGCGTAATCATGAATCAGCGTGAGCGACCGACATCTGCCGACGCACCGCCGAGGCCCGTTCTGGACCTGAAGGGGCTGTTGTCGCGGCTCCTGATTTCCGGCGGGGTTCTGCTGACGGGGCTCGTCGTGACTCTCGCCCTGACACTGATCCTGCGATCGTCGGGTGACGACGCCGGTGCCCGAGCGATCGGATACGTCGTCTGGGTGGCAGCTGGCTGCTTCGCGATCATTATGGTGGCTCTGTTGTCATCCGTGACGCTGGCTGTTCTGCAACTGCTGGATCGAGTTTCCGATCCGTCAGAACCCGCTTCGTCGCTGGCATCCAGAACGTCAGACGCTGACTGCACCGCAGACTCTCACAACAATGGACTCTCTAACTGACATGCCTATCAAGTTCCGTTGTCAACAATGTCGCCAGTTTCTGGGCATCTCGCGTGCCCAGGCCGGAGAGGTTGTCGACTGCCCGACCTGCGGACGCACAATCCGCGTGCCGGAACTTGATGGAACAGTCAAGCCGCTGCCGGAACCTGGACTCAGGTTCGACGACACGCGGCTGAAGAACGCGCTCGACGAGATCGCTCAGATCGGCGACGAGACTCCGCTGAAAAACAAGCCGCACGTTGAAGGAGCGGTCGACGGAATCGCAAATCGAGAGGACGGCAGGCCAGCATCGCGACCGGGGATCGGAACACTGGATGAACCGAAGCCGATTGAGTTGCCGCCATCGTCTGCTCCGGAGCCGGTCGCGCTCGGTCCGTTGCCGCAGCGAGACATTGACTACGGAGCAGCAGCCGATGACGAAGCATTTTCGGCAGAGTCTCTGGAAGAGGAGCGGCCATGGCGCAGCACCGCTCAGCCACGTGATTCCTGGAAGCAACTGATCGCTGCGGCAGCGCTCAAGGAACGGGAGGACTGGGAGCAATCCGAGGAAGCGTCGAAGACTGGTGACAAAGCTGCAACAGATTCGCAGCAGGACAATACCGAGCAGGCCCACAATGAGCAGGATCGGCGACCGAAGGAGATCGCGCCTGTGCTGCCAGTCCTTGATCGCGAATCGGCCAGCCTGGGATTCTCAACATGGTTCGCAATCGTCGGGCTCATCGTTCTGATCTGCTCGGCGGGTTTCTGGATCGGACGCAGCACGGCGATCAACTGGAGCGTCGATCGAACAAGTTCATCAGCCTCAGTTCCCTCGCCAGCGAGTGATGAGCGTCTGGCATTACGACCGCCGCTGAAGTCTGGCATCGAAGGCCGGATTACGTCGAAGTCTGAAACTTCGGGATGGGCGGCGGATCGCGATGCCTGCGTCGTTGTGCTACCTGTCGAACGAAAAGGTGTGTCACTGATTTCGTTCGTCGGATTGCGGCGGGAAGACTCTGACGAAGATCGAGAAGTGCTGCGATCGGCGCTCAGGGCAATGGGCGGAGCGGTTGAGTTTGCCGGCGAGAACGGGCGCTATCAGGTCGAGTTGACGGAGTCCGGTGAGTATCACGTTCTGATTCTGTCGCGGTCGGCAGGCCGGCCAGAAACGTCCGACGACGAAGCAACGATTCAGACGTTGGAAAACTACTTCGAGCGGGCGGAACAGATGCTGGGTCAGCTGGCTTACCGCTTCGAGACGATTCGCTTTTCGGGCAACCGTGCCGTCCCGATCGACGCCGGATTTGAGTCGAAAAACTGACTCAGACTGCATCAGGCCTCGGCCCCCGGCCCCGGATTGCTTATACGGGGACTCCCTTGTTCAGTGGACTTTGAAGCAATTGCGGGAGGCTTCTCGTCACGATTCTGCGGGATATGCCCTGGGGAAGTTCCCGGAAACCCCTGCGGGAATCCGCGACGTGGCCGTTTGTCGCGGCCTGACGAGAATTGCGTCGTAGGCTTTCCACACTGACCAACGTGTGGAGTCGGACCATGACCACTGACACCTATGACCATTGCGAGCTGCGAACGGCGGCGTGGTCGCTGGGAAGCCTCTCCCCGAGTGCTCTCAGCGAACGCGAACCGGCGATGATCCAGCTGTGCGAATACGCGGAGGCGACCAGCCTGCCGTTCATGTGTGTCGATGCGCAGTCCGGCTGCATTCTCGCTCGCACCTCTGACGACCTGCTCGAACTCCTGCCATGGACCGTTCAGTCGCAGCTTTCCAATGTGACCGGCGTACGGCTGATCGAACTCAGCTCGGGGCTGGTGTTCTATGCCCTGCCGCTTCCCAGCGTTGATGACATGCCGACGGTTGCTGTCGGCTACGTATTAAACACGGGCACGGGTGAGCGACCGGAAGAAGTCCAGGAACTTGCGGAATCACTTGGCTGGAGCCCGGACGAAATCGACGACTGGTGTGCCCGTCAGCAGTTCTGTCGTCCCGAGATTCTCGAACGACTGCTCGTCACTGTCTTCGACTCCACCAAACATGAACGTGGACTGGAAGACGAGATCGGTCGGCTGGCTAACGAAGTTCAACGGACTTACGAAGAGATCAGCATCCTGCACGAGCTGACAGCCAGTCTGCAGTTGTCGCGCACTCCGCTGGATCTCGCCGAACTTTGCCTTGACCGCGTTTACGAATTAATCGGCGCCCAGGGCAACGCGATCATCATCGACAACTGGAAGCAGCGCCGCCATCTGCTGCTCAAAGGCCATCTGCCTCTGGACGACTCCGGGTTCCAGCGAATCATTCGCCGGTTCGAGACGCACAACTGGTCGCGACCGCTCGTCAAGAATCACATCGACGGAACACTGCTGGGGTCAGACTTTCCCGGCCTGAGAAACTTCGTCCTCGTGCCGATCACCGACGGAGTGGAACGATCGGGCTGGGTCATGCTCTGCAACCTGCCCGGTGAGCGTCAGTTTGGGGTCGTGGAAGCGTCGCTGATCAGCTCGCTGGCGACGATCATGGCGACACACCATCGCAACCTGTCGCTCTATCAGGAGCACCAGGATCTGCTGCTGCAGTTCATCAGCTCGCTGATCTCAACGCTCGACGCGAAGGATCCCTACACGGCGGGGCACAGCGAACGAGTCGGTCGGATTGGACGGCGGCTCGGCGAGGAACTCGGCCTGCCCGAGGAAGACCTCGACGACATCTATCAGGCCGGCCTGCTGCACGACATCGGCAAGATCGGGATCAACGATTCGATCCTGCTGAAAAACGGCGACCTCACCGACGAGGAATTCACCGAAATCCAGCGACATCCCCTGATCGGCTATCGCATCCTCAAGGGCCTCGGAAACATCCAGAAACTGCTACCGGGCGTCCGCAGCCATCACGAAACCTATGTCGGACGCGGATACCCCGACGGCTTGGCCGGCGAAGAAATTCCGCTTCTGGCACGCATCCTCGCGGTTGCGGACTCCTACGATGCCATGCGCAGTGACCGCCCCTATCGCAAGGGGATGCCCCCTGAGAAGATCGAGGAGATCTTCCGCCGAGGCGCCGGCCAGCAATGGGATCCGCGGATCATCGACGCCTACTTCCGGGCGAATGACGACATCCGCGAAATTGGTAACGGCGGCGTTTCCAGCGACGACGACTAAGTCGGTCGACCGCAGGCCGGAAACCTGCTGACGCTTCGATCGGACCAATCCCTCGACTGGTTTTCGGGCGTCCCTCATCCGGCTTCCGGCAAGTCGTCATTTGATTTGCCCCGGCACGCTCGCAGCGACGCTGCACACTGGCGCGGAGTCTTCTACAATCCCGCCCGCTCTGAGCTTCTCCGCGTGTTGGCGTGTCGAGACTCGGGGGTTGGAACGCTTTTCAGTCGACTTAGTTCGATCCAGATCCAGGAGCCGGTTTACGCATGTCTGACGAAGTCAAACTCAGCGCTGTTGAGATTCAGAAGGAAGAAAGTCGGCAGCTGCGCGGGACAATTGCTGAGGAACTCAGCCCGGACGTCGAGTGCTTTACCGGGGCGAACGCCGGGTTTCTGAAGCATCACGGCACGTATCAGCAGGACAATCGCGACGAACGCGGCGGCGACGGCAAGCAGTACATGATGATGGTCCGCTCGCGGATTCCCGGCGGGAAGCTGACCGGTGACGACCTGCTGGCGGAACTCGACATGTGCGACGAGTTCGGTAACGGCACGCTGCGAATCACCAGCCGCCAGGGACTGCAGCTTCACGGCGTCCTGAAGAACGACCTGAAGACAACGATCCGCGCGATCAACGAGAAGACGACGCTGACGACGCTGGGTGCCTGCGGCGACGTCAACCGCAACGTGATGTGCTGCCCGGCCCCGATCCGTAACAACGCGGCTCACGACCAGATGCAGGAGCTTTCCGCACAGATCGCTCACTACTTCCGGCCGCACACGACCGCGTACCAGGAAATCTGGCTGCAGGACGACGCCGGCGAGAAAGAAAAAGTCGCCGAGTTCACTCCGGTCGACGAACCGATCTACGGCACGCGGTACCTGCCGCGTAAGTTCAAGATCGGCATCGCGCTGCCCGAGGACAACTGCGTCGACATTCTCACGTACGACCTGGGCCTGCTGGCGATCGTCGAGAACGACCAGATCGTCGGCTACAACGTCTATGTCGGCGGCGGCCAGGGCAAGACTCCGGCGAACAAGGCCACGTACGCGGCGGTCGCTCAGAAGGTGACGTTCGTCGCGCCCGACCAGGCCATCCCGATGATCGAAGCCGTGATGAGCTGCTGGCGCGACAACGGCAACCGCGAGGACCGCAAGCAGGCACGTATCAAGTACCTGCTCCGCGACTGGGGCCTCGACAAGTTCAAAACCGAAGTTGCGAAGTACTACGGCAGCGAACTCCCGGAAGCACGGCCTGAAGACGTCAACGACGTCGACGATCACATGGGCTGGCACGAGCAGGGTGATGGCAAGTGGTTCCTGGGCGTCAACGTCGAGAACGGTCGCATCAAGGACGAGGGCGACCTGCGTCTGAAGAGTGCTCTGCGAGCGGTCATCCCCGGTCGCGTGCCAAACATCCGACTCACGGCGATGCAGAGTATCCTGTTCTGCGATGTCGACTCGGCCAACCGCGACGAGATCGATCGGATTCTCGCCGAGCACGGCGTCAAAACGGCTGACGAACTGACACTCGTCCGCCGCTTCTCGATGGCCTGCCCGGCTCTGCCGACCTGCGGACTGTCGGTGACCGAGTCCGAGCGAGCGCTGCCGGGCGTGATCGACGCTCTGGAAGTCGAACTCGAAAAGAACGGCCTGAACGGTGAACGACTCGCCGTTCACATGACCGGCTGCCCGAACGGCTGCGCCCGGCCATACACACCGGATATCGGTCTCGTCGGCAAGGCGAAGGGCAAGTACACGCTGTACCTCGGTGGCAACACGCTCGGTTCGCGGGTCGGCTTCATCTACGACGATCTGGTTCCGATGGAAGAGATCGCGCTGCGTGTCTCGCCGCTGCTGGGTTACTTCAAGGCGGAACGTACCGACGGCGAATCATTCGGCGACTTCTGCAACCGCAAGGGTCTGGAAGACCTGCAGGCTCACGGGCAGACCGCGTAGTTACGAGGACTCGAGACGTCCTGCCAGATCTCAGCCCCGACGTTTTCGTCGGGGCTGAGATCTCTTCGCGGTGCTATTCCGAAAGAATGACATCCAGACTGTAGAGCAGTCGTCCGGACTGGCCGCCGAGCGGAGTCTCCGGGTCACTGGCCTCAAACGTTGCCAGAGATTCGGGCAGGTCGCAGAAGAGATAAACTCTCGCTCGATCGGGCGGCAATTCAAAAGC
>JAPOLP010000142.1 GCA_029977045.1 Planctomycetota bacterium | reverse complement strand
TGGCGGAGGGCTCGTTCCGTTTGCTCTGGGAACGGAAACCTGGGGCTCAATTGTGACGCCGGCATCGTTCTGCGGCGTCAGCGGGCTGCGACCGACTTATGGGCGAGTGAGCCGGCATGGAGCGATGGCACTGAGCTGGACGATCGACAAGATCGGGCCGCTGTGCCGATCGGCGGACGACTGCGGCATCGTCTTGAACGCGATCGCCGGCCACGACCCGGCTGACGAGTCCTCGTCCGATCGTCCGTTTTCGTACTCGCACAAGGATGCCCCGGCGGGTGGCGACGCAAAGTTCCGACTCGGCGTTCTGCCGGGCGTTGCCGACCATGTGCAGCCGGAAGTTCGAGCGAACTACGAAGCGTCGCTGGAAGTACTCGGCGGCTTTGCCGAGTTCGTCGACATCGAACTGCCCGATCTTCCGTGGGCGGCGGTCGCGAGCACGATCATCAACTGCGAATCAGCTGCAGCGTTTGAGGGACTGATCACGACGGGCGACATCTGGGAAATGACCGCTGAAGAAGACCGCTGGGGTCTGCACTCGTCGACGCTGATCCCGGCGAAGGACTACATTAACGCCCTGCGAATCCGCCCGAAGCTGCAGCGGGCGTTCGACGAAGTGCTCGCGAAAGTCGACGCGATCGTCACACCGACGCTGCCGACTGTCGCTTATCCCGCAGAGGAATCCTTCAGCGACTACCGACGCGGCTTCTACTCAACGCAGATCACCGATCTGGGCGGTGCCGGTAACAGTTGCGGCGTTCCGGCAATCACAATTCCCAACGGCTTCGGCGACCTGAACCTGCCCACCGGCCTGCAATTAGTCAGTCGAGCGTACAGCGAAAACCGTCTGCTGGAGATCGCGAGTCGCTACCAGCAACAGACTGACTGGCATACCCGCACGGAACGACTGCTGGAAACATAGGGCAACTAACGTCAGCCAGCACGTCCGTCGAATTCGCGCAGCAGAGTCGCCAGGCTTCCGCCTCATCTGCCCCTCGTGCTTTCACTTCAGAAGGATGTCTTCCCATGACGGTTTTTCGTATCACCGCCGTGCTGCTGTCTCTGACGTCTCCGGTGCTCGCGCAGTCGATCATCGACACCGACACCCCTCTGGAGACTCTGGCGACGGAGTTCGGACTGGCGGATGGGCCGGCGTGGGATGGAGCTTCAGCCCTGTACTTTCCGGACGTCAAAGACGAGACGCTGTATCGGTACATCCCGAAGCAGAAGAAGGTCGTGCCGGTGCTCAAGGACGCGGGGCGGATCAGTGCTTCGTTTTTCAATCACGGGCGGCTGTACCTGTCGGACAATGGCAACGGACACATCTCGCAGTTCAGTGACGGGAAGCAGGTCGCTCTGACGCAGCCGGAGGGCGAAGGCAAGACGCTGGCTCGACCGAACGATCTGGTCGTCGACGATCACGGCGGGATCTACTTCACGCTGACTCGCGAGAACCGCGTCATGTACCGGCAGCCTGACGGCGAGCTGATCGTCGCGGTGCCGGAAGTCGTCAGCCCGAACGGGATCACACTCTCGCCGGACGGTTCGACGCTGTACGTCGCCGAGTACCGCCCGAAGACGATTCGTTCGTACTCAGTTCAGGACAACGGAACGGCAACCGGCGGAAAGCTGTTCGCGACGATGGACGATGGCGAGGCACTCGGGGCGGACGGGATGACGATCGACCGGGCCGGTAACGTTTACTGTGCCGGTGCCACGGACGTGTGGATCTGGAGTCCTTCCGGCAAGCTGCTGGGCAAAATCAACTGCCCGACGCGACCGATCAACTGCGCGTTCGGCGATTCCGACATGCGATCGCTGTACATAACCGGATTCGGCGGGCTCTACCGGCAGCGAATGAATGCGTACGGCCTGCCGCCGGAACCGCCCACTGACAACCTGCCGCAGCAAGGCAACGACGCAACTCGGCCATCGACGGCGGTCCCGGACAACGTGACGCTGCACGCGAACGTCGTGTACGCGCAGAGCGGCGATCGCAGACTGCTCGCTGATATCGCCGTGCCGAAGAATGTCGACGGTCCGAAGCCCTGCATCGTTGTCGTACACGGTGGCGGCTGGCTGAACGGTTACAAGTCGAAGTTCCGCGCGTTGACGCTCGCTCTGGCCGCTCGCGGTTACGTGACGGCGTCAATCGAGTACCGACTCGGTTACGAAGCGAAGTTCCCCGCAGGGATTCAGGACTGCAATGCAGCGGTGCGGTTTCTGCGAGCGAACGCTGCGAAGTACGGCATCGATCCGGATCGAATCGGCGCAGTGGGCGGCTCGGCAGGCGGGCATCTCGTCGGACTGATGGCGACCGGCTGGAAAGAAGAAGCTCTGCAGGGCGACGGCGGCCACGCGGATCAGTCGTCGCGGCTGAAGGCGGCAATCGTCATGGCCGGACCGATGCAGATGACGACAGGCTCAGTGGCGGATCGATCCCGCAACGGCGACGCAAACTCCAACGTCTGGCTCGGCAAAACAATCGACGAGGCTCCCGAAACGTATGCGCTCAGCGACGCGTATCTGCATATCGATAAAGACTCGGCACCGATCCTGTTCATGACGGGCGAACACGACAATCCGCCGCGAAACGAGCCGTCGCGCGAGAAGCTGAAGGCCGCTGGCATCTGGACCGGCCTGAAGGTCTATAAGGACGGCAAACATGGCTGCTGGAACCTGCTTCCATGGTTCGACGAAATGGTCGCCGACATGGACAGCTTCTTCCGCGACCGCCTGTAGACAGCGATCCGGCACACTCTCAAAGGCGAAGCAGGACGACGCTGACAGGGGCCATATTGACAGATTTGTTCGATCAGAACTAAAAGCCCCGCACTTCGCCGCTGGATGTTCCGTTCAGCGCACACTCTCCCGCAGCAGAGTCGTAATCGTCACCTTCTGAATGCGGCGCTCGTCACTGTTCCCCCCTCACACTTCCCATCTGCAACTGACCAGTCAAGGACCGACGGTCAGCCCGCGCACCCCACCGCCTTCGGAGATTCAAGGATGATTCACCGACTTCTCGCTGCGTTCGTCTTTGCGCTGATCTCACTTCAGCTTGCCACAACCGCCTCTGCTCAGGGCTTTCCGTCACTGCTGGAAGGTGCAAATCCATTCTCGGATGCCGCGGACCGTTCGGACTCAGCCGCCCACGCCGGTCTTCTGGGCAAGATGTATCTCGAAGCCCGCTATGTCCACATTCAGACCGACGAACCGTTGATTCAGCCGTTTGATGACACGTACCAGGGAGTTGACGCGACGTTCAACATGCCGGTGTCCTGGCTGACCGAACTGGCTCCGTCGGTAGGGGCTGACGTCTTTTTCAACTTTGAGCATCTGCATATCGGCGGCAGTACAGGCGGCAGCAAGCTCGAAATGGATGTGGATTCGTACTCAGCTGGCATCTCGATCTACGCGGCGGCGTTCGGCCCGATCCGACCCTTCGTGCAACTCGGTGTCCAGCACGACGTGATTGACGTCTTCGCTGCCGGAGGCGGCGGCTCAGTCAGTATTGGCGATAGCGACACCAATCTGCTCGCGATCGCAGGTCTGGAAGCGGACGTGGCCGAAAACACATCCATTCGCCTGGCGATCGACATCAACGAACAGGCCTTTGACGCTCCTCCCATTTCGGCGGACGTCATCTTCTGGCCCGCCGAGCAGTTCTACGTGCGAGCCGGCCTGTTCGCGACAACCAACGGAAACGAAGTCGGCGGCCTCTTCGGCGGCGGCATCGTCTTCTAGGCACGGCCTGGTGAGTTCCTGAGACCGGCACAAAAGTTCGACGTCAGCCCCGACTTGCCATCAATGCCGGCTCAGCCTTGAGGCATAAAAGCCGGAGAGTTTCAACGATGCACCGACTCCCGATCGTGCTGCTTCTGTCCGCCGCGTTCATCTCCGTCGTAGCGAACGAGGCGTCAGCCCAGAATTATCCAGGCGTCGTCCGACTCGACGATCCCGCTGTCGGCGCAGGAGCCTACCCGCCGACAGGCAGACACTCAGGCCTCCTGGGCAAGATGTATCTGCAGGGACGGTATCTCCACATTGAGGGGGATGATCCCGTCGTCTCGCAGTTCGACGACACGCTCCAGGGGTTCGATGTGTTCTTCAACGCGCCGATTCCCTGGTTCCATGCGGTAACGCCCGGAATGGGAGTCGATGCCTTCTTCAATTATGCCCGGGTCGGGCTCGATGGAACCAACAGTGGGCTCTCTGTTGACGCAGACGTGCAGGTTTATCGAGCTGGTGCCACTCTGTACGCGGAGTTCTACGGGCCAATTCGGCCGTTTGTGCAGGTCGGTGCCGAGCACGGAGCCAACTCGATCCGGATTTCCGACGGATTCACGTCGCTTCGCGTGAAGGACTACAACACGTACCTGTTGCTGAACGTGGGCGTCGAAGCCGACATCAATCAGATGGCATCCACGCGGCTGATGCTCGAAATCGATACCGACCAGTTCGAGAGCTCGCCGTTTACCGCCGATCTGATTCTCTGGCCCGATCCTCGGTTCTTTCTGCGAGGCGGCCTCTACGTCACTCTCGACGGCAACGAAATCGGCGGCCAGGTCGGTGCCGGGTTCGTGTTCTGAGATCAATAACCACTTCGAGTGGTATGACGAAGAACGAGGCGGCGCGACGCCGCGACAGCTTCAGTCGCTGAGGGCTCTCGTCGCGAAATGACCACGGCAGCGTGGCAGGCTGAAAACTCGGAGCGAGGGCATGAGCATTCAACGAATCGTCGCTCTTGCTGCCACGCTCGCCCTGGCTGGTCCGATCGTTCCCGCTTCCGCTCAGTTGTTTCCGACGCTGGATTCTCTCTCGGGATCGCTATCCGATTCACTGGCGACAGACCAAAGCCAGTCGTTTCATAACGGGTTACTGGGGAAGCGCTACCTGCAGGCCTTGTACGGTCATGGGCGAGGAAGGGGAACGAGTGGCTTCACGGACGCCTTTCACCGTTTTGACGCGATGTTCAACTCGCCGCTCCCATGGACTGATCAGTTCGTGCCGGGCCTGGGCACCGACGTGTATGTCAACGGCTCATTCGGAGTATTGTCCGACAGTAACAGCAGTTATTCATTTGACGTGAACTCGTACCAGATTGAAGGCGGTCTGACGGTCTACTCTGCCTTCAACGATTCCGTCCGCCCGTTCATACAGCTTGGCGTCTGGCGCTCGTGGTATGAACACAAATTCTCGTCTATGGGGACGACCGATTCTTTCAGTTTTGACTACACATCCATGCGAGTCAGGCCGGGAATTGAAGTTGACGTCTCATCTTTTCTGGCAGCGCGAGCCGCGCTCGATGTCGCGACAGAAGTTAAATTCAAGTACTCCAGGGCATCCGCTGAACTCATTACATGGCTGAATGACAGCACCTACCTTCGCCTGGGCGTGTTTGTCCCGCTGGAAGGACAACACTGCACCCTCGAGGTTGGCGGGGGAATTTCATTCTGACCTGCCTTTCGCACAGACTTGAATTCTGTCGCAAGACCACGAGACGGTTAACTGACGACGTGCGTTAATACGCATTTCTTCCGCCGCGTCAGTCTCCCGTTACGAAAACGACACGCTGAAATGACACGACTCAACTCAACTCGATGGACGTTCGCGTGTGATCTGCTGCGGCAGTACGTCGCCGATGGCACGCTGCCAGCTGCCGGGATGATCGCTGGTTGCGGTGGCGAGGTCACAGAGACTCAACTGTTCGGCTCGCAGACGGAATCCGGCGTGCCGATCCGTGACGACGCAGTGTTCCTCGTCGCGTCGATCACGAAGCCGATTGTCGCCAGTGCCGCACTGCTGCTTGCCGAACGCGGACTGCTGACGCTCTCAGACAAAGTCATCGATTACATCCCCGAGTTCGGTCATAACGGCAAGAACGGAGTCCGCATCCGGCACCTGTTGACACACTCGTCCGGGTTGCCGGACATGCTGCCGGACAATGTTGAACTGAGACGGCAGCACGCTCCGCTGACGGCCTTTGTCGAAGGCACCTGCGGAGTCGAACTGGCCTTCGGTCCTGGTCGCGACGTCCGCTACCAGAGCATGGGCTTCGCGCTGCTCGGCGAGATCATCGCTCGCATCACCGGGATGCCCTGTGCTGAGTTCATCCGACGTGAACTCTTCGAACCGATGGGCATGGCAGATTCCTGGCTCGGACTACCGGGGCACTGTTTTGAAGCTGACTCGATCGGCGAGGCGTTCGTTGATCGCGTTGTCGAAATCCGTGTGCCGGACGAGCAGGCCGGGCAGGACTGGAACTGGAACAGTCGCTACTGGCGGATGCTCGGGGCCCCGTGGGGCGGGCTGCTGACGACGCCCGCCGATCTGGCCCGCTACTGCGGCATGATGCTCGGGCATGGTGACGCTGCCGTGCTCTCACCGGCGACGATCGCGGCGGCAACGAGGAATCAACTCGCAGAGATGCCCGACATTCCAGAGGTTGACCGCCGCACAAAGCCGTGGGGACTGGGCTGGCGACTGAACTGGCCAGCTCACAGCGCCAACTTCGGCGATTTCCTCGGAACCCGGACTTACGGTCATTGGGGAGCGACTGGTACAGTCCTCTGGATCGACCCGGATCGGGACGCCTTTCTGGTGCTGCTGACGACCCGCCCCCAGGAACCTCACGGAGCCTGGCTGGCGCGAGTCTCCAATGCGGTCGCCGCGGCACTGACCTGACCGGTCGGGCACGGACAGCACAAAAGACCTCAACCAGGACGAGGTTTCAGAATGTCGATGGATTTTGGCAACGCGGATTTTGTTGACGCCGCCACGATGCGCGGCCGCGACTGGCCGACTCTGCGTCAGTTCTGCGTGATTCTCGAAAACCGAGTTGGTGCCCTCAACGAACTGATGCGGCACCTGGAACGGCACGACCTGCGGGTCATCGCGCTGAGCA
Organism: Planctomycetota bacterium; assembly: GCA_029977045.1. Classification (GTDB taxonomy): domain Bacteria; phylum Planctomycetota; class Planctomycetia; order Planctomycetales; family Planctomycetaceae; genus JAPOLP01. The sequence continues at coordinate 3,192 of JAPOLP010000142.1, read as the reverse complement.
TCGTTGACACGATCGACGTCGCAATCGCCCGCGTGATGCTCGACCAGGTCGAGCGGGCTCGCGAACTGTTCGAGTTCTCCGGCTTCACGTTCTTCGAGAACGACGTGCTCGGCGTCCAGTTGCCTGAAAACTCAAAGCCGTTCGTTGCCGTCTTCTCGGCCCTTCTGCAGGCGGAACTCAACGTCAACTACATGTATCCGCTGCTGTACCGCCGCCACGGGCACGGTGCAATTGCCATCCACGTCGACGATTTCGACGCTGCGGCCGCCATCCTCCGCTCCCGCGACTTCACGCTGATCAGCGAAAACGACCTGCGCGACGACGACGAATTCTTCGCCTGATAAGCGAGCCCTCGGATACAGCGTCGGGAGACATCGCGCCGGCGATCAGTTGTTGCCACTCTCGAACTTTGCCCGAGCGTCCTCAAGACCACCAGCATTCTCGACGTTGGTGTAGCCGAGCCCTTCAAGCTGAGTTTTTGCCTGTCCGGACCGCCCGCCGCTGCGGCAGTGCAGATAGATCTTCTGATCTTTGTCGGGAGCCACTTCGCCAATCCGATCGGTAATCTGGTCAAGCGGAATATGAGTGGCGATGTCGAGATGGCCTTCGTCCCATTCCGCCTGAGTCCGCACATCGATCACCAGCAGCTTCGATTCCTCACTGGCCTCAGCGGGTTCTTCCGTCGTAGACGCTTCTGCTGGCTCCTCAACAGATTCGCTCGCGGCATCAGACGTTGCCTGAGGCGTTTCGGTCTCTACGGAGACAGCCTCCGTCGTGGGCTGCTGATCCGAGCATCCAGTGATCAGGCAGGTAAGGACGAGAAGAGTGAAAGTCGTGCGCATGAATAGTCCCTTTGTTTGAGGTGAGTCGGCGGCGGAATAATTGATCGCGTGCGCCCTGAAAAGCGAGCAACACGATGAGTCGCACGGCTTCCCGTTTCGTGGGCGTCTGCGGCACACACAGGACGCAGTTCTGTCCGACTTCTAATCGCTTTGAGCGTTGCATCCCAATGAGAAGCATACTCGCGCTTCGCCGTGGAACCCGGATCGGGGAAGCGTCTGGCCTTGCAGGCGGGCCAGTCAGCCCGGGACTCATCCACAGAAACAGGCGTCAATCGAGCCGAATCTCGCTGCTGCTGACGAGGACCTGGCCAACGAGTTCGTCGTCGGGGAAGCAGGCCATGACGTAGGTGTTACGACCGTCTTCAACGAGGATCGTGCGCTGAGCGGTGCTGCCGAATGAGCCGCGTGCGTCGTGCGGTGTCAGTGAAAGCTGGTGCTCGCCAGCGGGTAGTTCAAGCCGCAGGACCTGAATCTGATCAGGCAGCAGGCCCCAGCACCGGGTGTCGGCGGATTCGGTCGCTTCCCATGCGACGCCCGCGAGGTCCATCGCCAGTTCGGCAGCCGGGTGGTTGATGTTCGCGAACTCTTTCGTCGCGTAGACGGCGCCCTTCTTGATCACTCGGCGCACGACGGCTCGGGCCATCACGCGGGGAAAAACCGCCTGGTACTGGTCAACGGCGAGTTGCCCGATGTCTGTGATCGTTTCCGTTTCCCCTTTCGCCGCACCGTCGATGCCAACGCCGAGGCTGCGAATCCGATTGTGGCTGCGGACGACGACCGGAACTTTGATCGGAGCAATCGTCGGTGGCAGGCTGTGCTTTGACGTCGCAGTCAGGATGCGGTCAGCGATGAGCAGTGCGGCGGACGTTGGCTCTTCGATCCGCTCCTCCTTGTAGGGGCCGCGACCGACGAGCCCGAACACGTAAACAACGCCGTCGCCCTTCGCCGAATGCTGACCCTCAGTGACGCGTTTCAGGTCGTCTTCGGCCGGATCGAATTCCGGTTCCCAGTTGGCAACCAGTTGAATCGACCGCGCGGCTTCGTCGTAGTTGACGTGCGTGGCTTCCTGAATCGCCGCGTGGATGTACGCGCCCAGAGCCACTCGCTTATAGGCGAGTTTCGGATTGCTGCCGTCCTTGTCGGCTCCGCGGTCAATGATCTGCCGCTGCTTCTCGCCAACCTGCAGAGCGTACGCGGACGCATCGCCACCGTGGTGCATCAGGTTCGACAGCGACAGAAAGCAGCGGATGAGAATCTTCTCGTAATCCTCACCCGCGTATGCGATCCGGTTGTCGTCGGTGACCGTCGACAGAATCGACTCGCCAATGTCTTTCTGTTCGAGGAAGTCGAACTGGTCGCGCACAACTCGCAGCGACTTCTCCGCCTTGTCCGGTCGGCCATCGACGAGATCGACGATGGCCCGTTCGAGCCGCAGGACGTCGGCATCGGACTTCCGGCGCTTGATCTCCTTGTCGAGCCGGCTGCGCGCGGTGTCGAGCTTGCCGTGGTAGTAGGCATCCCGCACCGAGACCAGGCGGTTCGCGTGCGTCGCGCAGCCCGAACCGGTGATCGCAAGCAGGCAGGCCACGACAATCGTCAGCGGAAAGATGCTTCGCCCGAGGATGCGCATCAGTAATTCATCGCCCGACCGATGACGGACTTGTGATAGCCTTTGCGGATCTTCGCCTGCTGGCTGACCATACGACCGTTGCTGATGTTGATCAGCTTCAGCGTCAACAGGTAGTCGCGCTGCTTGTCGTCCTTGTTGCTGACTGTCGTGCCGGAAGTCAGCTTGGCGAACAGGATGTAGTCGAAGACCTGCCCCTGCTTCTCCATGACGGAAGCAAACAGACGCTGGTTGTTCGGCAGGTAGAGCTGATCCGGTCGCAGGCCGGCTTCGCGGAGCCCGGCGGTGGCGTACTCGCGGGCGATCATGTCGAACGCCATCGCTTCAGAGATACGCTGGTTGATGATCTCGAAGAGCTGCTCGCGGAAGTCGCCGAGTTCCTCGGAGCTTTCGTTTTCGATCCCGAAGAAGCAGATGCGTTTTGGCTGGACGGCGCCTTCGTTGAGGCTGACCTGCTGGATTCCGGCCATTTCCTGGCCGAGCAGTTTGTCGGTAGCTTCGGCGACCAGCGGACTGAACGTAGCCGCTCCGGCCTGGTGACTGCCGACCATGTCGTCGTCGTTGTCGTCGAGAATGTGAGCATGCTGGTGCCCGCGGCACCCGGCCAGAGTCAACGGCACAACGGCCAGACCGCCGCCAATCAGCCCGAGAAAACGTCTGCGCTGCATGGTGAATCCTTTCACCGGAAGCTTGCGGTGCTGCTACGCACCGAGCCCGTCAGAT
>JAPOLP010000568.1 GCA_029977045.1 Planctomycetota bacterium | reverse complement strand
GTACCTGACCCAGATTGGCGAGATTCCGCTGCTGACTCGCGAGGAAGAGATCAACCTCGCGAAGAAGATCGAAGTGACTCGCAAGCGCTTCCGTCGCGAACTGCTCGAGTGCGAGTACGCGATGAAGTCGACGCTCGACGTCCTGACGCAGGTGTACCGCACTGATCTGCCGTTCGACCGGACAATCAAAGTGTCGGTCACCGAAGGTCTGGAGAAGACGCAGATCCTCGCCCGGATGCCGCACAACCTGCGGACCATCGAGCATATGCGGCAGAAGTATCTGGACGATGCTCAGGCGTTGATTCTCGATTCGTCGCTGTCGATCGATGAGAAGCGGGAACGTGAAGAGGATTTACGCCGCCGTCGCCGCAAGATTGTGCTGCTCGTCGAAGAACTGAGCATTCGCACGCAGCGGCTGCAGCCGGTCATGAAGCGGATGGAGCAGATCAGCGACCGCATGACGGAACTCGAACGCCGACTGAATCGACTGCGAACCGCTCGCAACGCCGACGATGAAAAGGCGGCGGTGCAGAACGAACTGAAGGACCTGATGCTGATGACGCTCGACACGCCGTCGAGTATGCGGGAGCGGATGCGTCGGATTCGGACCCGTTTCAAGGACTACGAAGACGCGATGCAGGCCCTCTCGGGCGGCAACCTGCGGCTCGTCGTGTCGATCGCCAAGAAGTACCGCAACCGCGGCCTGAGCTTCCTCGACCTGATTCAGGAAGGGAATTCCGGCCTGATGCGGGCGGTCGACAAGTACGAGTACCGACGCGGTTACAAGTTCTCGACGTACGCCACCTGGTGGATTCGTCAGGCGATCACGCGAGCGATTGCGGATCAGGCACGCACGATCCGCATCCCGGTTCACATGATCGAAACGATGTCGCACCTGCGGCGCATCACGAAGGACCTCCTGCAGGAACTCGGTCGCGAACCGACGACTGAAGAGATCGCGGAAGCCGCCGACATTTCGGTCGACGAAGCGAAACGCGTTCTGAGCATGGGCCGCACGCCGGTCAGCCTCGACCGTCCAGTCGGCGAAGGTGACGACAGCTTCTTCGGCGACTTCATCGAGGACTCCGGCACCGACAGCCCGGTCAGCTCGGCGACGCAGGAGATGCTCAAGGACAAGATCGACGTCGTGCTGAAGACGCTGACGTATCGCGAACGCGAGATCATCAAACTGCGATACGGCCTCGGCGACGGCTACACCTACACGCTGGAAGAAGTCGGTCGCATCTTCAAAGTGACTCGCGAACGCGTCCGGCAGATCGAAGCCAAAGCCGTCCGCAAACTGCAGCACCCGGTTCGCAGCCGGCAGCTCAAGGGCTTCCTGGAAAGCCTGGCCGCGACGTACTGATCGGTTCGTTTCGGATCGGTCGCACACATTGCAACAGAACGACGCCGCAGTGCTGATTGTCAGCGCTGCGGCGTTTTCGTTGGTGCGGACTGCCTTGAAATGTCTCGCCGTATCCCGATTGTGAAACAGGGCCTGCTCCGAGTGGCGATTACCCCATCAGGTGGCGGCGGAAGAGGAAGAAGACTGCTCCCATCAGGCACAGGCCAGCCCAGAGGTAGTCGAGCGAGAGCTTCTCCTTCAGGTAGAGCACAGAGAACGGCACGAACAGCGAGAGCGTGATGACCTCCTGAATGATCTTGAGCTGGCCGACGCTCAGCACGGTATGGCCGATTCGGTTGGCCGGAACCTGAATCAGGTACTCGAAGAACGCGATCCCCCAACTGATCAAAGCGGCGATCAGCCAGGGCCGATCCCTCAGGTCTTTCAGATGGCCATACCAGGCGATGGTCATGAACACGTTGCTGCACAGCAGCAGAGCGATCGTAGTAATGACTGGTTTCATTGGCGCAACGCCACCACAGAACTGACGGAGTAACGAACTGAAACCGCCGCGGCGTCGAATTGCCGGGCGACGCTGACAGAGTCGAGTTGTGATCAGGACTCGGGCATAGTCAGTCGAATGGCGACTGCGTATTGCACGCCGTCAAAGCACGCTGCGGACGGCGGTGGCCAGGCGGCGCATGCCCTCGTCGAGTGTTTCCGGCGTCGCAACGCCGAAGCTCAGACGCATCTGGTTCTTCTTCTGCAGCGGCGATCCCGTCGGATAGGCGATCTCACCGGGGACATACATGACGCCGTCGGTTTTAGTGGCTCGCTGGAAGAGCGGTGCCGAGTAGCCGGTGTCGATCTGCTCTGGCAGGCTCATCCAGACGTAAAGGCCGCCTTCAGGACGCAGCCAGCTCACGCCGTCGATATCCGAGAAGTACTTCTCGGCAGCGGCCAGCATCGCGTCGCGTTTGACGCGGTATGAATTGCGGAGCAGATCGACGTGCCTGCGATACGATCCCGTGCGCAGGGCTTCGGCAATGATCTGCTGGCTGAAATTCGGCGAGCCGAAGTCGAAGTTGCCTTTGACGTCGTGAATGGCCGGCACGAGATCGCGGGGCATGACCGCGTAGGCGACGCGGATGCCGGGCGAGAAACTCTTTGAGAACGTCTGCGCGAGGATCACGTGCTCGCGCGAGGTGTCGTGGCTCCAGATACTGGGGATCTCCTCGCCGCTGTACCGCAGCTCGCGATAGGCGGCGTCTTCGAGGACCAGCAGACGCTGCGACTTCGACCAGCGTTTCGCGATGTCGACGATCTGCGATCGCCGATCACTCGCCAGAGTCACGCCGCTGGGATTCTCGAACCACGTCACAAGGTAAATCAGTTTCACTAGATGAAGCTGGCCGGCCTGTTCCAGCCGGGCAAGTTCTGCATCGAGCGCGTCCGGGCAGATGCCGTGCTCGTCGGTTTTGACGGCGATGGTTTCGACACCGGCTCCGTTCAGTGTGCCGAGATAAACGAAGTAGGTCGGAGCCGCGACGAGGCAGATGTCTCCCGGATCGAACAGGACGTCGGTCAGGTGCTGCAGAAACTGCTGCGACCCTGACGTCACAACGACGTCGTCCGCTGTCACGCCCAGCGAGTCGACCGAGTGGCCTTCGACGCCCGCCAGATGCTCGAGCAGCAGCGACCGCAATTCTCCGCTGCCAGCGGTCGCGGCGTATTGCAGAGCGGATTGGCCCGTCGCCTCGTCTGCCAGCAGCCGACTGACGACGTCTGAGACTTCCGAAACCGGGAGCGTCTTCGGATCAACGAAACCGGCGGCCAGCGAGATGACGTCCCGGTTTTCGAGACCCTGCTGCATCAGAAAACTGATGCTCTGATCCGCCGCCCATTGGCGACGCTGGCTGAAGTTGATGGCTGTCATGAGGAACCGTGATGGATCTGTCTGAATGTTAGATTTAGTTCTCAGCGCAAAGACGCTAAGCCACAAAGATTCGCAAAGACTTTGCGGTGCTTTGCATCTTCGCGTCTTTGCGCTGCAAAAGCCTGCTGGAGACTGGTTGGCAGGTCTTTACTGGCCGCCGGATGGTATCTGCAATCTGCGGAGGATGTAGGTCTCGCAAATTCGGTAGTACGTCACCATCGACGCGATGTCGATCCATTCGTCGATGGCGTGCAGGTTGCCGACGAGTGGACGCGACAGATTGACCGGGATGCCGTACTGGCGGAAGAAGCGGCCATCGCTGCCGCCGGACGCCTTGACCAGACGCACGGGGTCGCCGGTGAGTTCGGCGGTGACTTCGCTGAACAGCGGGTCGGGATCCAGGTGCGTCGGCTCGGCGGTCATCAATGGTTCGAGGATGCAGTCCGGGCCGAGGATCGTCTCGACTTCACTACGTAGCTCTGCCAGCGACTGCGGCGGCGGGAAGCGGATATCGACGACGGCCTCGGCGTGATCGGGAATCCGGTTTGGCGTTGTGTTAGGAGTCCCGACGATCGTGATGCTGCAGGTAGGGAACCAGTGGGTGACCTGTTCCTCGATCGGAGCGTCTGGCCAGAAGGATGCGAAGTGCTGCCGCAGCGCGTTCAGGCGGTCGATGAGCCGTTCGAGGGCGTTGTCGCCGAGCCAGGGGCGGGCACCGTGAGCTTCGTGGCCGGTCGTTCTGATTCTCGCGTGCAGGACACCTTTCTCTTCGACGGTGACATCGTTGAGCGAGCCGCCGTCGGGGATAATCGCCAGGCCGCAGCGGAGTCCGACTTCGCCAAGCAGGTACCGCACGCCGTCGGCACCGCCGCGTTCCTCGTCGGATGTCAGCATCAGGCCGAGTGAGATCCCCGGATGCTGGCAGTGCAGTGAGCAGAACAGTTCGACGAGGATCGCGTCCTGCCCCTTCATGTCGCCGGAACCGGGCCCGTAGATGCGTCCGTCGACGATCTTCGAGTGGTAGCAGTCCGCCTGCGGATGCTCGATGACGTCGAGGTGCCCGTTAAGCAGGATGTCGGGGACCTCGACACCTTCCGGTCCGGCGACCAGCGAGCGATGCCCGTTCTGATCGAAGTACCGGACGGCGACACCGGGCAGGCTGTCGAGATGGTTGTGCAGAAACTCGAAGCACCGCTGCCGTTCGTCAGGACGGTTTTCCGTGCTCGGAATCAGAATCAGATCGCGTGTCAGAGCGACCAGTCGATTCTGCAGTTCGACGTCCGTTGTCATGAGGACGGTGGCTCCTCTGCGTGACGATTGTCCGCCTTCCGTAGCG
>JAPOLP010001082.1 GCA_029977045.1 Planctomycetota bacterium | reverse complement strand
TTCGCCGGCCGCAGCTTCAGGAAGCGATGATCCTGCGTCACAAGCTGTGCAAGGCGACGCGCGACTACTTCGATCAGAATGGCTTCCTCGAAGTCGAAACGCCGATGCTCGGCAAGAGTACTCCAGAAGGCGCTCGCGATTACCTCGTCCCGAGCCGCGTGCATCCGGGCAGCTTCTACGCGCTGCCGCAGTCGCCGCAGCTCTACAAGCAGCTGCTGATGGTCGGCGGGCTCGATCGCTACTTTCAGATCGCCCGCTGCTTCCGCGACGAAGACCTGCGAGCCGACCGGCAGCCCGAGTTCACTCAGATCGACGTCGAAATGTCGTTCGTCGAGCAGGAAGACATCCTCACGACGATCGACGGCCTGATCGCTCACCTGGTCCGCGAGATTCGCGGCGAGGAAATTCAGCTCCCGCTGCCACGTCTGACCTACGCTGACGCGATGGAGCGGTTCGGTTCGGACAAGCCTGACCTGCGATTCGGCATGGAACTGATCGACTGTGGCGAGATCGCGGCGGCCTGCGGCTTCGGTGTCTTCAGCAAGACGATTGAAGGTGGCGGACGAGTGCGCGGCATCAACGCGAAGGGTGCTGCCGACAAGTACTCGCGGAAGATGATCGACGAACTGACCGCCTGGGTCGGCGACTACGGTGCAAAGGGCCTTGCGTTTTTCCGCGTCAAAGAGGGCAAGCTCGATTCGCCGATCGCGAAGTTCTTCTCGGACGAGCACCAGCAGGCGATCATCGACAAGCTCGACGGCGAAGACGGCGACCTGCTGTTCTTCGTCGCGGATAAGGGCTCGGTTACGTCGGCGGCACTCGGAGCACTCCGGAACCGAGTGGCGAAGGAACAGAAGCTGTACGATCCGCGGGAGCTGAAGGTTGCCTGGATTGTCGAGTTCCCGCTGTACTCATGGAGCGAAGAAGACAAACGCTGGCAGGCTGAGCATCACCCGTTCTGCTATCCGAACGTCGAAGATCTCGGCAAGTTCGACACCGACCCCGGCTCGATGCGGGCTCAGTCGTACGACCTGGTCTGCAACGGCTACGAAGCCGCCAGCGGCAGCGTCCGTGTTCACGATCCCGCTGTGCAGCAGAAGATCTTCGACTTCATCGGGATCAAGGAAGAAGAAGCCGAGGAGCGATTCGGCTTCCTGCTGAACGCTCTGCGTTACGGAGCCCCGCCACACGCGGGCATCGCGCTGGGCCTCGACCGCTGGGTGATGATGTTCCTGGCGAACGACAACATCCGCGACGTCATCGCCTTCCCGAAGACGCAGAAGGCCGCCGACCAGATGACGGAAGCCCCGTCCCTCGTCGATGCCCACCAGCTCCGCGACCTGCACATCAAAACGGACCTGCCCGTCGAGGAGTAGGCACTCCTGCGACTGACGATCGCCTTCCGCCTCTGCTCCCCTGCCGCGATGCGAATCCCACGTTTAGATACGGCGCTATGCGCCGTAGCGCCTGACCTGGCGAGTACTACGTGCCTGCGCGCCCGTCGAAGCAATTCGCGTTCGGAATCCTGCAAATTCCAGCAGTAAGCAAGACAGTTCACTCGATCAGAATGACAAATTGATCATAGTGCCGCTGCAATTCAGGCGAGTTTTCTCTGCCTGTACTGAGTTCGGTTTCCCGTTCCTGACAAATACGAAACACTCTGTGAGGGAGTGAATGCTCAGAACTGCCGTCTGTCAGGAGTGAAAGCTGATGGGCAGATTGATGCAGGCGAATTGACCGACATGATGCCCCAAAGAGCGAGACCACGAACGATGCTGGAACGGATCACCTTTGGTATCACGTCCTTTGAAAGACCTCGGCTTCTGGAGCAGCTTGTTGCGTCGATCCGACGCCGCTACCCCCAGTCGAGAATCCTTGTTGCAGACAACGGTCGTCAGAAAGCCAACCTGCCGGATGATGTTCGCGTTCTTGACCTCGAATTCGATTGCGGCCTTTCTCGTGCGCGAAACGCTCTGATCGACAACCTGGAAACGGAATTCCTGCTGCTTCTGGAAGAGGATTTTCTGTTTACAGACGAGACGCGGATCGAGCCGTTTGTCGAAATCCTCGACTCTGATCACGAGATCGGAATGATCGGTGGTGCCGTCCGCGGCTCAACGGGACGCCTCGGGCTGTATTGCCTGGACATCGATGTGTTTCGCGACGTGATGTACGTGCAGGACGCGACACGGCGAATGAGGATGACGGCAAACGGGACTGGTTATCGCGTATGCGACATTGCCTGGAACTTTGGGCTGTTTCGGCGCGACTTTCTTGCCATGCACAGGTGGGATGGTCGCCGAGAGATTTTTGAGGATACGTTCAAAGACGTGCTTGATTTCTTCCGGCGTTACATTCTCTG
>JAPOLP010000977.1 GCA_029977045.1 Planctomycetota bacterium | reverse complement strand
TGTCCGATCGTTGTCCATCGCCAGACTCAGAGCTTCCAGAACACGGTCGGAACCTGCCGTTCCCCGCTCAATGCGAACTCGACGAATCCCCTTGAACGTCCCGAACTCGTCAAAACTGTCTGCGGGAAAACTGCCGAGCACCGACCGCACGATGCCCTGATTCCAAGCCTCGGACGGGGCAGCGGCGTGCTGTTGAGCAAAGGCCAGTCGGATTCCGGTCAGGACGAATTCCCATAAGGGTTCGTCCGTCGCTCGCAGAATCTCATGAATCTGCCCCTCGCCGAACTCGACCGCCCGCTCTGGATCATGGGCAAACTCGTCCAACTGGAAGTTCAGCGTCAGATGCCCGATCAGAATGTCGGTCCAGCGTTCTGCCTTGCGCCGCAACCGATCCACCCGAGCAACCTCGGCAACGGGAATCTGCAGATCATGCAGCACCAACCGCAAAGCCCGGTTACGAACGTCGAGATGGCCGTTGAACGTGTGCCGCGCGATCGGCGTCGCATCGCGGCTGCCACGGTTCTGATCAGACGCTACAAGAACTGTGGCCCAGACTCTCGTCAGAACGTCCGTAACCAGAATCTCGTCAACGAGCGGACGTGCGGTTTCCCACATCGACAGATGCTCGTCAGAACTGACGCAATTCGCCTCGCTCGATAGCGACTCAAGCCTGCGCAACCAGTCGAGCATTCGACCGCGACAGCACTTCCAATAGTTCTGCAGATGTTCCTGCGAAACCGGCATTCGGTCTTCGAGTAGAAACGCCGACCGGGCTGACGCGAACGCAGCGGTCTCGGCAATCTGTCTGAGCGAAATCGGCATTGTTGCTCCGCTGACGTCGTTCCATCTGAGGCAATCCGGGTCTGCAATCACCGAAAGCCCGCAGATGTGCGGAGGACTCTCGGCGGCGGGCCGATCAGAATCCAGAACAGATTTCGATCAGACCGCCTCTGTGAAAACTTCATTCGCAAACACGATGCCACAGCTTCCCTGTCGCCGCGTCGCTCCACGATGTCAGTTCATTCGCCCTCAAATGCCCATCTGAAGCCGTTCCGGCAACAGTCCACTGATGCCGTCCCGCAGCGTGTTGGCGACCTGCAACATCGCGTTCCACGCTCGTTAAATCGACGTGTAAAGCCAAGCTTACACGAAGGCTTGCAGTAAAGCCTCGCTCCAAAAACAGAAGCGGCCAGTCCATCAAAAGACAGACTGACCGCCAGAAACTTCCGAGCACTTGAGCACGCGGAAAACGGCGCTCGCCGGGCTACGACTCCATCTGCGCTGCCGTAAAGACCGACGCCGCCATGATCGCGGCCGTCTAAACTCGCAGGATCCTGGGACCTAGGCTAATCAGACGACCGCCGCGAGTCGCCGCCTGAGAGATTTCCTCGACGGTGAATCCACCTTCCGGGCCGATAGCCACGACGACTGTCGGCGAACTCTTTTTCTTCTTTCCGCCATTTGAACCGATCAGTTCGTTGACCAGGCCTTCCTTGAAGGGAACGCCGCCGGGATGCGCCAGCAGCGTCGTTTCCGTGGCAATGTACTTACTGACAAATTCCGACCAGTCGATCGTATCGGTCACTTCCATCAGACGGCTGCGTCCGCACTGCTTGCTGGCGGCGATGACATTCTGCCGGAAGTTGTCGAGCTTCGACCGGCGAGGGTCGACAACGCCGCGTGCCGTTCGGATCGGCACGATCTTCGACACGCCCAGCTCAACAGCCTTTTCGACAAGTGTGGTCCCGCGAGTCGCCTTGGGCATCGCGACGGCCAGAATGAGCTTCGGCCCCTCATCTTCGGGGATCGTCTCGATCTTGCCGACTTTCATCGTCGCCGAATGCCGCGACGTGAACTCGATCAGAGCATCTGCTTCCTTGCCGGCCCCGTCGAAGAGCCGCACGGTGTCGCCAACCTGGTGGCGAGTCACGCGAATCATGTGGTGGAACTCTGCCCCTTCAAAGGCCATCGTTCCAGACTTCAGTTTGGCGTCAACAAAGAACCGCGACGTCATCACTTCCCTCGCTGTGGTGAAGGCTACTGCCGATCGCATACACCACAGGCCAGCCACAAACGCAACGAGCGTCCACTGGCGGTCGAAAGTCGACACTGTCCCAACTGTAGAGCGATAGCAGTTCTGTTGGGCCCAATTGTGGCGGGTTCTACCCACGCCACACTGTTAACTCAATCTGAACGCACAGTGGACACTTCAATTAGTCGCTTTTCCGTCAGACATCCGTCCACAAGACCGCGCCATACAGACTGCCTTTGTGAAGCCACCTGACCTGAAGCTACCGCAGTCTCCAGGTGAACTCCTACGTACTCGCCGGGTTCCCGACCTGCTCAGCCACTAATCGCGGCGTCGTACTTGACGCTGTGGTAGTGACAGAGAGCGACGGCAGAGGCATCTGCCACATCGTTGGGTTCCAGTAGCTTCTTCATCCGAAGTTCGTGCTGAATCGCGTGCTGGACCTGCTCCTTTGTCGCCCGTCCACTCCCCGTCAGCAGCTTCTTGATCTGCCTCGGCGTGTAGTGGACAACAGGAATCCGTTGATCTGCAGCAGCCAGCAGAATGACACCTCGTGCATGAGCCATCAGGATCGCGGTCTTCGGGTTCTGGACGTGCGAGAAGACCTGTTCAATCGCCATGACTGCCGGCGCGTATTCAGCAATGACCTCCCTCAGACCAGCGGATATCTCGCGAACGCGTTCGGCCAGGGCGAATTTCGGCGTCGAGTTGATCACGCCACCTTCACGCAGCTTCGGCCCGCGCGATCCAACTTCCAGCACGGCGTACCCCGTCCGGTTGAGCCCAGGGTCGATACCGAGGACTCGAACAGGAAGTTGCGAT
>JAPOLP010000746.1 GCA_029977045.1 Planctomycetota bacterium | reverse complement strand
TATAGCTCTGCTGAATCTTAGCGACGACCGAATCGTCCCATTCGACGAAATATCGGAATGGAGCTTTTCGTCCTGAGACCTCAACGATCTTTCCGGTCCAGTTGCCGAAAGAAACGTCTGGGAAGTCCGGAGACGTCACTTCGCTGTGGACACGGATCGCGGTCCCGACCTTCAGTCTGGTCGCCTTCTTGCGGACGGGGGCCGACGTCTTTTCGGTGGGCAAAGAGTCGTGGCGTTCGGTCGTCAAGCTGCTCATAAGACTGTCCTGGTCTGAATGTTGTCTCAAAGCGAGGCCGTCACGATCAGGATGTGACAGCGACACTGCTGGGCGAATTCTGTTGCTCCGTTGCCATTCTTAGTGAGCGGCGACGGTTGGCAGGCTGGAGATTTGAGTTCCCGCTGCAGGTGGAACACTGGAAATCGGAGTCCCAAGCTGAATGGGCTGGCTGAATGCCGTGGCTGACTGTTGCGTCGGAACCGGTGGCATCAGGGTGACAACCGGTTGTGCGACTGGTGCCTGAGCAAAGACCGTCTGCCCTGTCGCCATTGGAGATGCCGGCGACGACTGGTGCCAGCCTGGTCCGCCCAACTGAGCTACCCGACTTTTCACCTGCGGCTGATGGTAGTTCTGGTAGAGCGATCGTCGGTACATCGCGACAGCTTCGCCGGAACGTCCCTGATCCTGATAGACCTGTCCGAGATGCGCGAGCGCCGTCGCGTTTGCCGGGTCAGCCTTGAGTGCTCGACGGAGATTGTCCTCGGCGGCGGCATGGTTGCCGGATTCGCGGTTCAGCCAGGCTAGTTCGATGTGCGACTGAGCCACGTAGGGCTGTGACTCAGCCCAGGCTGTCAGCAGGTTCTGAGCCTCCGCCGTTCGACCGTTCTCCTGAAGCATCTTTGCGAGGCTGTGGTACGACGGCTGGTGTGTTGGATCGACGTCGATTGCCCGTCGGAAGAGCTGCTCCGCTTGAGCGACGTCGCCCTGCTTCCACTGAGCTGATCCCAGATTGTGCAGGTAGTCGGCGTTTGTCGGATTGTCCGCCGCGGCCATTCGGAAGTAGCGGCTGGCCTCGGCGTAGTTACCCGAACGGAAGTTTCTTGTTCCTGCCTGGTTATTGAGGAAGGCGCTCGACCTTCCGCAGCCAGGCAGCAGAGTAAGGCCCAGTGCCAGCGCGCAAACGATCGTCCGTAGTGACGGCATCGTGCTGGTACTCCAGGATGGAAGTGAGGAAAGAGAGTTCGGTGGGATTTCCGCGCCCGGCAGCAGACTCGAGGACCGAGTCGTAAAGGAGACGCACGTACGAAGACTCGCACCGCACACCTGCCGGGCTTCTCGATTGGGAGCGGGACGTTAGCCGGGATTCCGAATTCGCCGCAAGACCGATTTTGCGATCTCAATCAGGCCGAAAAACGGCCCGCTATCGGTCCTCAACGATCACCCGGATCTCGTCTGAGTTCGCTTTCAGTTCCGGCGCGTACATCGCCGAGGCCTGTGTCGGCAGAGCATGAAACTTCCCGGGAGTCTCCGCCCGCAGGCGATAGCTCACCGAATGCCGGCCACGTGGCAGTGCTCGCACAAAGAGAGCGACCTTCTCGTCGCGGTACTCAACGTAAGCGCCCATCTCGTTGCCGTTGTAGCCACTCTGCAGGTCAACTGGCTCGAACCCGGCCGCCTTCGGATCCTCGAAGACCAGGTACTCGTAGTCGTTCTTGCTCTCGATCTCAAGTTCGACCTCGATCAGGTCACCGCTCGTCACTGTTGAGAGATCGTCCAGAGCTTCGCGTTCGTACTTCTCAACCTTCTGCGAAACCACCTGTCCGCGTGCCCCGGCAACCTCATCCGTCGCGTCGATCTTCTTCAATCGGAAGTAGCGCCGCTGAACTTTGACTTCCAGGCCGGCCTTCGTGATGAACTCTTCCAGCGTGAAGTTCGTCGAGTAAGCATTGAAATAAACCGGCCCGGTGCCCTGCCGACGAACCTCAACCGAGTGCTCACCCGAAGCCAGGTCGTCGCCTTCCAGCACGAGCTGATTGTCGACGCTGAACAGGTTCTCCGAAGTCACCCGAACGGACTTCCGCACCTGGCCGTCAACGAGCACTTCGATCGTCATGTCCGGACGATCTTCGCCGCTGGCCCGCAGGTAATCCGCCAGGGCCTCGATGCAGTAAGCCGTGTCGCGAGTACTTCGCCAGTAGCGACCGTTGCGGCGATTGTTCAGCAGGTATTTCGCGAGCCCCGCCGCCCGCGGACTTTTCGGATCAGTCGCGGCTAGCAGCTTGAGATACCAGGCATTCGCTTCCAGATCGTTGCCCCACCAGCTCCACCACCAGGTTCCCTCGGGCAGCCGCAGATATGCCGTCTGGTTTTCGACGTCCTCAACTACGAACTGCTCGATGTTCTGCTTGAGCATCGCCAGCCGCTCGTCCGTCTCGTCTTCGACCAGCGTCAGTGCGAACAGCACCTTGCCATACACCGACAGGTGAATCCGGTCGCGGTAAAGGAAGTCGGCCATTTCGACCGACCACTCGCCCGCGTCCCGAGCCAGCGTCGAGAACACCAGCGAGTCGAGATCCGTCGCGTGTTCCTTCCAGGGTTTTACTTTCGGATCGAGCTGCGAGTTCTTCAGCTTCTGGATCTCGCCGGCCTGGTACTTCTTCAGCCACTCGACACCATTCTCCAGCGTGCCAGGCACGAGTGCCGCGTCGTTCTTCTGAGCGACCGCCAGACCATGAACGACAACCGCCGTCGTGTGAGGATAAGAACGCTCGCCGAAGCCACTGAACCAGCCCCAGCCGCCATCGGAATTCTGCATCGACGTCAGCCGCTCGACGCCGCTCTTCACCATGCGAGTGACTTCGGCCTCGTCAAACACCGGATTGCGGTCCCACGTTTTCGAGCGTTCGCGTCGCTGCCGATCGTCGCCGATCTCTTGCGCGTTGAGATTCGTCCGCTTGCCACGAATCGCCTGCAGATCGAGGTTCATCTCTCGCAGGATCGACTGCGTGATGACCGTCGGAACAAATCGATTTAGCGTTTGCTCGGTGCAGCCATACGGGTACTCGACCAGATACTGCAGCGCGTCGACCATCGCTCCGGCCAGCGTCGGCGAGTAGCGGATCTCCAACCGCGACTGCTCCGGTCGCCGCTCATCCGGCACGCGGACTCTGATCGACTGCGAGTCCTCGTCGCGTCGGACGACTCCGGAGAACGATTCCGTCTTCAGTATTCCGTGAACGAAACACGGAAACGTCATCTGCATCGCGTCCGACTCTTCGTCGGTCAGCGCCTTCATCCGGACAACGGCCTCGCCTTCAGCCGTCACTTTGACTCGCCAGTCAACGCGTTGCTCGCCGCCGGCAGGGATCATCACCTGCTGCGTCAGCGGAGCCCCAAGCGACTCCAGCGTGCCGCCTTCAGTTTCGAGCACGACGTCAACTGCCTTCGCCTCGTCCAGATAGTTATGTACGTTTGCCGAGAGTACGACTTCGTCACGCTCAACAAAGAACCGCGGGGCCTGCAGCCGAACAAGCAGATTCTTCGCAGTAACAACTTCCGCCGAGCCCTCACCGACGCGAGTCCCGTGTCCCATGCCCCAGACGCGAATCTTCCACGCAGTCAAACTTTCGGGCATCGGAAACGTTACTGAAGCTTCACCGTTTTCGTTCGTCGTCAGCGAAGCCGTCCAGAACGCAGTGTCGGCAAAGTTCGAACGCACAGTCG
>JAPOLP010000358.1 GCA_029977045.1 Planctomycetota bacterium | reverse complement strand
GCTTCCCGGTTAGATCGTGACCGGTGGCTTGTTGCCAGAAAGTCTACGAGTCGCCGTTTCTCCTGAATTACCAACGAGTTACAGGTACTGCGTCATGCCCCTCAAGAAGGACACTCTGGAACGCCAGCTCGCTCTGGCCACCAAAGATCTCGAAAATTTCGTCAAGGCCCTCGACGAGAAGGGTGTCGATACCAAGGCTCGCAGCAGGAATTCCCAGTGGCGGAGCCTGAACGCCAAATGCCGCAGAATCCGCCACCGCATCGCCGTCGTGGGCGAGATTGCGGAGCGCGACGCGGAATGCGAACGCCGCAAAGCAGAATCCGCCGAAGATTCTGGCGAATAATTGATGTTTGAGGCCGCTCGTTTGTGGGCGGTTTAGAACTCAATGATCTGTCCCGGCAGCTTGACTGCCAGCTCGGCCACGGGGACAGGTGCCCGGAGAGGTGACAGAGTGGCCGATTGTGCAGCACTGGAAATGCTGTGTCCGGGAAACCGGACCGGGGGTTCGAATCCCCCCCTCTCCGCTTCTAATTTCGACCGTCTCGCAAACCCTTGAATTGATGGGATTTGCGGGGCGGTTTTTTTATGGTCGCTGGAAGAGGGGCTTCCAGGAGGTCACCTTCTGGTGTGAATCCGCTTTCTAAAGTTCGGTCGGCCCGCTGCGAATCGCTGTCTCGTTAGAGCTGTCGGTTTGCTTCACCATTCCCGCTCACCTTGCGAGTCAATCATGCAGTTACTGCGTCGACATCTGGTGTTTCTTCTGGCTGGCGTTTTTTCACTCGGTCTCGTCGTAAAGCCAGCTTCCGCAGACGGAGCCAAGGAAGGGACGACTCTGGTTTACGTCGGGACGTACACAGGGCCGAAGAGCCAGGGGATTTATGTATCGCGTCTGAACCCGGCAACGGGTGCCCTGAGCAAGCCTAAACTGGCTGCCGAGATGGTCAACCCGTCGTGGGTCACGCTGCATCCGAACGGTCGGTTCCTGTACGCCGCTGGCGAATCGGGGCCGTACAAAGGCGGCGGCGGTGCGGTCTCGGCTTTTTCGATCGGACAGGACGGGAAACTGACAGCTCTCAATTCACAGGAGCCGAACGGTAAAGGCCCGTGCCATCTTGCGATCGATGCGACGGGCAAAGTGATCGTGGCGTCCAATTACGGCGACGGCAGCATGTCGAGTCTGATGGTTCGTGAAGACGGCTCGCTCGCCCCGTCCGCGTGGGTCGATCGCTATCCGACGTTGGGTGACAATCAGAAGCCGCACGCTCACCACAGTACCTTTGATCCGACGAACCGGTTCGCGGTAACCTGTGACGCGGGACTCGATCGGATTGCCGTTTACCGGTTTGATGCCGCGACAGGCTCGCTGACGGCGAACGATCCGCCGTTCGTTTCGACGACGGCCGAGACTCATCCGCGGCATCTCACATTCAGCCTGGATGGCAGGTACTGCTACGACATTGATGAAAAGGCGATGAGGGTGACGGCATTCCGCTTCAACGCCGACACCGGAGTTCTGAGTCAGATTCAGGCGATCTCGACGCTGCCTGCCGACTTCACTGGCAAGGCGGGTTCGACCGCGGAACTCGTCCTGCATCCATCCGGGAAGTTTCTGTACGGATCGAATCGCGGTCCGGACAACATCGTTGGCTACTCCGTGGACCAGAAGACGGGCCGACTGACGCTGATCGGTCACACATCAACGCTGGGTCAGACGTGCCGCAGTTTCGGAATCGATCCGTCGGGCAACTGGATGATCGTCGGTAATCAGAATTCCCACACGATGGTGCAGTTCAGAATCAACAAGGCGACTGGCGAGCTGACGCCGACCGGAACGACATTCGACCTCGGAGCTCCGGTTTGCTTTCAGTTCCTCGCGGGTAAGTAGCAGTGACGAGGAGCCTGCCCGACGCGTGTGATTCTCCAGCACTCTAACCGGGGAACTGCAATGGCTTCCCATCGAGTTTAATTCGTGATGACCTGCGGCCAGGTTGCCATCGGGCGATCTATTTGCACCGCTCGCACCGAAGCTGGTCGCGGAAACGCAGGCGCTGATTGAGGCTCGCTGCGAACCGGCGACTCACGGAGATCCCCGAACGTGGCAGCACGACGTGAATCTGCTCCGCGACGGCAAGCCCGACGCACAGGAGAAACCGTGGCTCGAATGGGCCGACATCAGTTGTCTCGATTCCGGCTGGCGGCAGAAGCTGGTCGTGCAGATCGACACGTTCCGGTCTCAACTGCGAGTTGACGGTGTGACAATCGTCGAAGATCCGGAGCATCCCGAATCGTGGACGCGCGATATGCGGTTGCAGTGGTGGGATGCCGACGCGGAAGCCTGACGCGATGGTCCGTACCTGCTGAGCAATCAGGCCCTGCACACGCACTGGTTCGACCAACCGCTGTGCGCGGCGAAGTTCCGGTTCATCTCGACAGGCGGAGCATCGTGGCCGGTTGGCAACATCCGCTGGGGCGAACTCGTCTTTCACGGCGAGGTGCTTGGCCCGTCGCATCTGGACGCCATCGCCAACCGACCTCGAGCGGTGCTAATCGACGAGCGTGAAGACGACCTCAAGCATCTGATGGCGTACGGCGGTTATCCGTTTGCCTTCCGCTAAGACGACGCATTCTCCGGCGGCAAGTCGCTGTCGCTGAAGTCGGCCGGAAATACGACTGCCAACTGGCGACCGCCGTTCGGCCACGTCCTGTCCAACTGGGATTTCCAGATCGTTGAAGAGCCAGCAAAGCCCGGCGAGTATCGCAGGCTCGAGTTCGCCTGGAAGGCGGCAGCGGTGAAGACGACCGGCATCACTCTGCGACTTGGTCCGCACCACGGCGGCGGGGTCGCCGTCAACAGCGGCGAGCCGACTCGTTTTGAAGGAGCCGTCGCTGTCACGCACTCGAGCACGATGCCGGTCGAGTGGCAAACTGTCCAAGTCGATCTGTGGAAGCTGCACGCGAAACCGTTCTCGATCCGCAGCCTGTCGCTTGGTTCCGAAGGCGACGGAGCGTTATTCGACCGCATCGTCCTCAGTCACTCGGAGTCAGATCTTGCTGAGTAGTGCCGAGTTGATGCTGGGTTTTAGCGTGGTGGGCGAGGTTACGAGTCCCGCACGTTTTATGAGGGCAGGGGCTCGTAACCTTGCCCACTACAACATCCCTGGAGATCACTCAAACGGTTCCGTGCTGACTTCGACGCTGCCGATGGCGAAAGGGACTGACTGTTCGGGGCTGATGGCGATGTCGTAGCCCCACATCTTCGAGAAGCAGGCGTCTTTGCAGTGCCAGGTGTAAGTCTGCCACGATGGCTGCTGCGGAACTCCGAACCACTGGCCGACGTTGGCATAAGGCGAGCGGCCCTGGCTGTCAGCGACTTCGTACCGCAGGTTCATGCCGACATTGCCTGCCGCAAGCCGACGCACCTTGACGCGGACGTAGTAGTCGCGGGTCTGGAAGCTCGCGAACGAAGGGTGCGTGTAGAACGTGATCGGGTGAGCGATGTCGCCCTGCACGATCAGCCCTGATGAGCCGTCTGCGAACGTGACCGTCGGATAGCTCGAACGGTTGCGAGGAAACACACCGTCACGCTGATCCGGCTGGCCGGCCTGGAAAGTGACGGTCATGTTCGATGAGTAGTCTCCGCCCCACGGAAAATTGTGGTCGGCGTTTGCGCGAGCCTGCCGGACGAGTTCTTCCGGCAGGCCGCTGATGCATTCTGCTGCGTCGGCGAGCGAAACCGGCTGACCGGCGGGAACAAGCCGGGTTTTGCCATTGTGAAACTGAGTGACTCGGACGTCCTGCGAAAAATTTGTGATCCGCCAGTTCGAACGCGGATCGCGCATCGCCGGAACCCACGCAACCATGACAGCATCCTTCGCGCCTGAGAAAACGAAGCCGTATCCACGTCTTTCCGGGCCGAGTTCCAACCAGCCCTGATAGCTGGGCGAAGGACCAAGCAGCTCCGTCAGCAGCGCCAGTTGCCGGTACGTTTCGCGAGGTTTCCCGTCGCGGCTGAGCAGTCCAAAACCCTGATCTTCTTCTGCAGGATCCTGAGCCTCGAACCACTGCGTGCAGGCAATGCCCTGCGCGAGAGCCATCGTGTACAACTTAATGAGAGACCGGGCGGCGTCCTGTTCCGTGGTGTATCGTCCGCCGTGCGAGCCAATGCGACTGCCGACTTCGGTTATCCAGATGGGAGCGTTGGCTCGGTTCGGAGCAGCGTCTTTGAGCATGTTCCGCAGAGTCTGAGCCATCCAGAGAAACGGAATCTCGCCATCGGTGTCTTCCAGACCGTCCGCGATCTCGTACGGGTGAATGCACAGAAAGTCGAAGCTGTCCGGCTTACCGGCAGCGGCCATCGAGCGGATCGCCTGATGCAGATACGGGGCGTCGAAGCTGGCAACCGTCAGTCCGACCTGAGTCTGTGGATTGGCCTGCTTCGCTGCTTCCCTGGTCGCGACTGCCAGCCGCGCATAATCGGACGTCGTATGTCGACCGTCGTTGAATCCGCCGTTGCCTTCGTTCCAGACCTCCCAGCAGCGAATCTGCTGATAACGCCCGACGACCGCCGACACATACCGCGACCAATCATCGAGATTCTCCATCGGAAACTCGTGGACCGCTTTGGTACCTGGCGGCGAGCCCATCAGGATGCCATTGATCTCGATCTGATAGTCGGTCGCCGACCTCACCAGCCGGTCGCCGTCGGCCCAGTTCCATGTGCCGCTCTGCGGCTCGAAGCCTCGCCATTCCGGAAACATGCGAATGGTCGAAACGCCGGCCTCGGCCATCTTCGGAAACCAGTCGGTGTGGTTCCGGAATGAACTGGCCGACGAACTGATGCCCCACGGTGAGACCATACCCGGAACGCGGTCCTCTGCCGTCACGGGGCTTTGAAAAAACAGCGGTAGCAAGGTTGTTGCCACCAACAGGCTGCCAGACAAAGCGAGAATTGATAGCGTCATGATTCCTTCCAGGTGTGAAGTCGCTGTCGCAGAGTTCTCCGCACGAAACGAAAAACCTGAACGACATCAGAGACATGCTCAGTTACCAGTGTCGCAGCCGTAGTCGAGTTTCTCCGAAACTCGAAAGAGCTCAGTCTAAGGAAACGAAACCGCATCCCAACTGGAATCGTAGACCACGCGTCCGATGTTATGGCCGCGTCTGGTTGCCGCGTGCTCGCCTGCTTCTGATTCAATCGTCGCATCTCACGTCGATCGAGTTTCGGAGAAACTCGACTACAGCTGTAAGACAACAGGTTGTCGTGAAACACTATCAAAGGGCAGCCCTCAACTGCCTACTCGCCCGACTGCACGCCGCTGAGTGGATGCTGGACGACGGCGTCCCAGGCGATTTCCTGCAGCAGCCGATTGAGCTGCTCCTCGTTCTCTCCGAGTTTTGCCTGCTTCAGGATCGCCGGAACGGGCAGGCCGATCGGGCTGCGGCGGTAGATCGTGGCGTAGTTCACGTAGGCGACCAGCGCCTTCAGTGGCGCCGTGCCGTGGCCGAGAGCGTCGGTGAAGAGGTCTTCCTGCTGCTTCAGGCCGGGAGCTTCCCCCGCGATGATCTTCTCACGCAGAGCGATCAGTGCCTGAGGTGCCGGTGCGATAAACATCACCGTGTGTCCAACCTGCTCGCGATATTTCTGATTGAGCGCCCGGATGTGGTCGTCCATCTTCTGGAAGTGTTCGGCGTGGCGTTTACGCAGTTCTTCGCCGGTGATCGCGTTGTGATCGACCGTCGCGGGACGTTTCGTCTTCGGCTCGTAAATGTCCCACCGCAGCCAGATCGGCTGTGCGATGACGCGGATGCCTTTGTTGTGTTCGAGAGCCAGCGACACGAAGTTCTCGATCCCTTCGTCCGGGAGAAAGATCGGCGACATCGTCAAAACATCGACGTTGCCCGTTGCCAGAGCGTCCCTGCCTTTGTTCTTTTCCGGCGGCAGATCCCAGTGCTGGATGACTCGCGAGCCGCCGATCGACGAAATCCCGACCTGCAAGTGACCAGGCAGTTCTGCCATCGCCGCCAGGTCAGTGACGATCCCAGGAACCCAGACATGAAAACTGTGGCCGATACTGAAGACCCGCTGTCCCGCGTCGATCGGCGCAGCGAGCTTCGAACTGTCTGCTGCAACGGGTCTATCCTGAGCCAGTGCCGCTCCGGAGACGGTCAATAGACTGAGCAGCGACAGAAGCGTAAGAAACAATCGCAGGTAAGGTTGAAGTCGAGAGAGCATTCTGTCGTCCTCCAATTGGGAGTCATTGCGGATTGGCATGCGTGAGAAG
>JAPOLP010000881.1 GCA_029977045.1 Planctomycetota bacterium | reverse complement strand
GGCACCGATCAGCAGGGGCGTCAGATGCTCATCGCCCGGCGACTGGCCGAACGCGGCGTCCGTTATATCCAGGTTTATCACGGAGCCGGCCAGCCCTGGGACTCGCACGCGTCGATCGAGAACAACCATCGGCGGCTGGCCCGCGAGTCCGATCAGGCAACTGCAGCGCTACTCACCGACCTCAAGCAGCGAGGCATGCTCGACGAAACGCTGGTGATCTGGGGTGGTGAAATGGGCCGGACTCCGACCGTGCAGCTGCCCGTCGGGCCGAACCCCGGCCGCGACCATCACCACGACGGCTTCACGGTCTGGCTCGCTGGCGGCGGCGTCAAAGCCGGGCACATTCACGGTGTGACGGACGAGGTCGGTCTGAAGGCTGTCGAAGGTCGCGTGCATGTTCACGATCTACACGCCACGATTCTGCACCTGCTGGGCTTTGACCACGAACGCCTGACGTACCGCTACGCCGGCCGCGACTTCCGCTTGACCGACATCCACGGCCACGTCGTCGACGACCTTCTGGCGTAATCTCGTAGGCCGGACCGAGGAGCGCAGCGACGATGTTCCGGCAGATATCTCCGTGTGAGATGTGAATTGCCGGAACGGCGCTCCGCCTGGTCCGGCCTGCTTTCGTTTTGACATTCCTGACCCGATTTCGATTTCAACCATGCGACAACTCTTCCTGCTGACGCTCTGTCTTTCCTTCACGTCTTCTCTCTTCGCCGCCGACGCGCCGTCTGAGCCTCTCAAGGTGCTGCTCATCACGGGTGGCTGCTGCCACGACTACACGGCGCAGAAGGACATCCTGAAGCACGGTCTCGAAGCTCGGGCGCACGTTGATGTGGTCGCCATCCAGCAGGGCGGGAGCGCGACGAATTCGAAGATCGAACTTTACGAGGACGAGAACTGGGCGGACGGCTTCGACGTGATTATTCACGACGAGTGTTTCTCAGACGCGAAGGACATTCCGTGGGTCGATCGCGTGCTGAAACCGCATCGCGATGGGTTGCCGGCGGTCGTCATTCACTGTGCGATGCACTGCTACCGCGACGGTCGCGATGACTGGTTCAACTTCTGCGGCGTAACGTCGCGCGGGCACGGGGCTCATTACGCGCACGAGGTACTCAACCGCGACGCCGCTCACCCGATCATGCAGACCTTCCCCGCCGGCTGGGCCAATCCGGCGGGCGAGCTGTACCGGATTGAGAAACTCTGGCCGACCGCGCATCCGCTGGCGTCGACCAAAGACCGCGAGCTGGCGAATGAGCAGGTCTGCGTCTGGACCAACGAGTTCGGCGAGAAGAAGACGCGCGTCTTCGGCACGACGCTCGGGCATCACAACGAAACCGTGTCTGATCCCGTGTTCCTCGACATGGTGACGCGCGGCACGCTGTGGGCTGCCGGCAAGCTCGACAAGGGCTACCTCAAGACGCCGGAAGAGAAGATCGAGTACGTCCCTGTCAATCTGGCGTTGAACAAGCCGGCCAAGGCATCGAGCGAGGAGACCGGCAAGAACAACTTCGCTCCGAACGCATTCGACGGAAACCGCGGCACTCGATGGTGCGCGGCGAACGGTTCGGCTCCGCAGTGGGTGCAGGTTGACCTTGGCGAGAAGAAGCAACTGACCGGCTGCCGGCTCGACTGGGAATCGAAGCAGACAATTTACAAGTATCAGGTCGCAGGTTCGGACGACGGCGAGAACTGGCGAGTGCTCGTCGAACGGTCAAAGAACACGACCGACCGCGAAGCGAATCACGAGTTCGATACCAGGGCCCGCTACGTCCGCGTGAATTTTCTCGGATCGAACACCGGCGGCTGGGGCAGCCTGTGGGAGATCGCGGTTCATGGCGACGAAAAGGTGAAGATTGACCCGACGGAGATCCGCAACCAGAAGGACGCCGAACGTCTGGCCGAAGTGAAGCTGCCCGAAGGTTTTGAGGCGACGATCTTTGCCGAGCCGCCGGCAGTGAACTATCCGGTCTTCGTCGCCGCCGCGACGAACGGCGACGTTTACGTTTCCGTTGACCGGAACGGCTCGCTGGATCGGGAGCTGAAACGCGGTTCGATTCACCGGCTGCGGGATGTGAACGGCGACGGTAAGGCGGACGAAGCGAAGCTGTTTGTGGCCGATGTCGATTCGCCGCGCGGCCTCGTCTGGGATCACGACCGGTTGTACGTCGTGCATCCGCCGCACCTGAGTGCGTTCATCGATCACGACCGCGACGGTATCGCTGACGAGCAGAAGATTCTCGTCAAGAACCTCGCCTTCACGTTCAAGGACCGACCGGCGGATCACACAACGAACGGCGTGACGCTGGGCATCGACGGCTGGCTGTACATCGCGGCGGGGGACTTCGGCTTCATGGAGGCCGAAGGGACCGACGGTCGCAAGCTGCAGATGCGCGGCGGCGGAGTCATTCGAGTCCGGCCCGACGGCACCGAACTACAGACGTACTCGGACGGCACCCGCAACATCCTGGAAGTCGCGATCGACCCGCTGCTCAACGGCTTTACGCGAGACAACACCAACGACGGCGGCGGCTGGGACATCCGGCTGCACCACTTCAGCGGTCTGGAGAATCACGGCTACCCGCGTCTGTTCCGCAACTTCGGCGACGAGATCATTCAGCCACTGGCTGACTACGGCGGAGGTTCGGGTTGCGGAGCCCTCTACATGGCCGAACCTGGTTTCCCAGCCGGTTACGGCAACGCGCTGTACACAGCCGACTGGGGCCGGCAGATGGTGTATCGCCACAACGTGACGCCGAACGGAGCGACGTTCGCCGCTGACCAGAACGAATTCCTCGGCCTGCCGCGAGTGACCGACCTCGACGTCGACGCGTCGAGCCGGATCGTTGCGGCGAGCTGGAAAGGCGCGACGTTCAAGTACGAAGGCGAGTCCGTTGGCTATCTCGTTCAGGTGACGCCGAAGGGCTACAAGCCGGAACCGCTGCCGAACTTCGAGACAGCCAGCGATGCCGATCTGGTCGCGCTGCTTGAATCGCCGAGCCATCGTCGACGACTGGAAGCCCAGCGAACACTGCTGTGTCGCGGTTTGAACGCCGACTCACGCCGCGGTCTGGAAGCTCTGGCCGGGAATACGCAGAAACCGCTCGCATCGCGAGTTGCCGCCGTCTTCGCATTGAAGCAGGGGCTCGGAGCTGACTCGAACGCAGTGCTGTCGAAGCTG
>JAPOLP010000565.1 GCA_029977045.1 Planctomycetota bacterium | reverse complement strand
TGGTCCGCGTCACGCTTCGTGATCTTCGACGTGATCTTCCGCAGGCTTTCCTTGCGAATCTTCTGAAAGGTCGATCGCACGACCTCTTCAATCTCGCCACCTGATGGCCAGCCGACTTCAAACCGCACCGTCCAGCGGCGAACTTCGTCGGGCAGCGGGTCGGCATCGATCAGAATGATGCACGCGTTCCACTCCGGGCCGATCGACTCCAGATCGCGAAACAGCCGCACGAGATACGCGTCTCGACAATGCGGTCCCAGATCCCGCAGCACATAAATCGCCTGCTCGGTGTGCTCGTCGATGAACTCGAGCGCGGCGACGGGTTTCTTCGGATCGACGAGCGTCTTGCCGGGCACTCCCTGGGCATCGATCTTCCGCAGCCCGCGTGTGACCGACCAGTCGTAGAGCGGAACCCGCAACCGCAGTGCTGCCGCCTGCACAACCTTGGTGGCTCGGGCTTCGTCCTGAGTCTCGATCGAGATGAACACGTTCTTCGAGCGGATCAGCAGCGTCAGCTCGTCAGAGAGGTGCTCAACAGGCGACGCGGTACCGGGCATATCTAAAGGCGTCCGTTCAAAGTCGAATTCACGCTCACACACAAAGCCAATCGTTTCCGCAGTCTCGTCAGACCGCCGCGCCCACCGCTGGTAGATAGGGCGGTGTCTGCCGGATGGTCTAAGCGATACTCGCGAAAGTCACTCACGGAATTGAGAATGGATACAGCAGCGAATTCTCTGACACAACAGGCCGAGGACAAGCGGACAGACCTCGAATCTGCCCGAGGCAACCTGCTGCGTTCAATCGCTGACCGCGAACATTTCGTAATTCGATCGATCTGGGTGCCGAGCGGCAGACGATCCACACCGGCCAGGGTAACAGAAATTGAACATACCTACGGATGACGGGCACTCTCCGATCGACGAGACTTGTCGCCTGTTCCGCGATAACGGCCCCTGAGACTGGCGTTCGACTCCGCGTCTGGAATAGGTTTCCGCGCTAAGAGTGACCGCTCCAGCCTGCGTACCACTCAGAATTAACTTGCCGGTTTTCCCGCCTCAACAGGCCTGCACCATCACAGAGACACTTCCGACATGACGCACCTATCACATTTCCGATTGAAGAACCTGGTCATCCAACTGCTGCTGAGCCTTGTCGCCGCGATTTCTGCTGTTCAAACAGCGCCCGCAGCTGATCCGTTTGCATTCCGGAAGAACGACGTTGTGGCGATCTTCGGCAACGGGCTTGCCGACCGGATGCAGCACGCTCCGTGGGTCGAGGCAGTTCTGCAGGCCAATCTGAAAGGGATGGATGTCCGCTTTCGGAACATGAGCTTCTCCGGCGACATGGTTAACCGGCGGCCGCGCAACCAGGGATTCACGAATGACGAAGAGTATCTCCAGCACGTGGCGCCGGACGTTGTCTTCATCATGTATGGCTACAACGAATCATTCACTGGTCCGGATGGAGCGGACGCCTATCAGGGCGAGCTGGTAAAGCTGGTCGAGAAGTACCGGGCGCTGCGTAAGGAAAAAGGCGTTGATGCCCGCTTCGTCCTGTTCAGCCCGATCGCGTACGAGCAGACCGGTGATCCGAATCTGCCCGAAGGCACGCAGATGAATGCCAACCTGGCGGCCTACACCGCCGCGACTCGGCGAGCAGCAGACGCGGCTGGCGCGAGATTTGTCGATCTTTACTCGCCGACTTTTCAGCTGTTCGCGGCCAGCAGCGAACGATTCACGCTCAACGGAATTCACCTGAATGCGAACGGCTATCGCGAACTAGCCGGGATTATCTCGCAGGCACTCCTCGGAGCACCGGCACCGGACGCCGACAGCCTCGGCGGCATCTACGCGGCGATCGCAGACAAGAACTGGCACTGGCACAACCGCTACCGCGCGACTGACGGCAACGACATCTGGGGCGGTCGTTCGACACTGACCTTCGTCGATGGCCAGAGCAACGCCGACGTGCTGAAGCACGAACTGACGATGCTCGACGTGATGACCGCCAATCGTGACCCAGTCATCTGGGCGGCGGCTCACGGAACGGTGATCGAAGCCGACGACAGCAATGTTCCGCCTCCGGTCAAAGTGATCTCGAACGTGGGCGGCGGCAGCAAAAGTTCCAGCAAAGAAAAAGAAGGCAGCGTCGAATACCTGACTCCGGAAGAAAGTCTCAAGAAGATCAAGGTTCCCGAGGGTTACGAACTGAACGTCTTCGCGTCGGAGGAGATGTTCCCGGACCTGGCCAACCCCGTGCAGATGCAGGTTGATGCCAAAGGCCGCCTGTGGGCCGCGAGCTGGAACACGTATCCCAAGTGGGAACCGCTCAAGAAGATGAACGACAGCCTCATGATCTTCGAGGATCATGATCGGGACGGTGTCGCGGACGAGCGGAAGATCTTCGCTCACGTCCACAATCCGCTGGGATTTGAATTCTGGGGCGGCGGCGTGCTGGTCACGTCCGGCACCGACCTGCTGTTCCTCAAGGACACCGACGGCGACGACAAGGCCGACGTTCGCTTCCCGATTCTGCAGGGACTCGGCACATCGGACACGCACCACGCCGCAAATAACCTGATCTACGGGCCCGACGGCGGCATCTACTGGCAGAGCGGCATCTTCCTGGTCCACAACCACGAAACGCCCTGGAAGCAGAATCTGACGATCGGCGATTCGGGCATGTACCGGTTCGATCCTCGCAGCTTCGTGATCACTCCGCACGCGGCGAACTCGCCGAATCCGCACGGCACCTGTTTCGACTACTGGGGCTACTGCTACGCCAACGATGGAACCGGCGGTCGCTCGTATCAGGTCAGGCCGGAAGGCACCGGCTTCAAGATGCACGAACTGCTGACCAAGGAGTTCCGTCCGGTCGCCGCCGACGAGATTCTCTCGTCCGAGCACTTTCCTGATGAACTGCAGCAGGACTTCCTGATCTGCAACACGATCGGCTTCCTCGGCGTCAAGCAGTACCACCTCGATCGCGAAGGCGAAGCCCAGGAAGAAGAGGAGAAGCCCGCAGAGACAGCTCAGAAGAACATCGAGATCACGGACGCTGGCGGACTGATCACGGTCAATCATCCGGCGTTGAAAGACGCAAAAATCACCGGCTTCCGGCTCAGCGTGAAGGGCCGCCAGCAGATGAATATCGCTGAAGTGGAAGTCTTCAGCGGCGGCAAGAACATCGCGAACACCGCAGCGCTCTCGCTGTCGAGCGATTACAACGGTGGGCAGTTCCCCGCAAAGCTGCTGGCTGACGGCGACAAGGGCAACTTCGCTCACACCGGGATTCAGGACAACCCGTGGATGCGCGGCGACTTCGCGGAACCCGTGCAGATTTCCGGCTTCCGGGTCTGGAACCGCAAGGGCTTCGAATCACGCTTCAACAACGGCAAGATCGAGTTCTTCAACGGCGAGAAGGTTGTCGCCTCTGTCGACGTCAGCATCGCCGGTGACAGCGCAGACACCAACCGGAAGCGAAAGCTTGGCGAGGTCTGGGGCACGCCGGGCATTGAGCTGCTCAACAGCGAAGACCGCAACTTCCGTCCAACCGATGCAGTCATTGGCGAAGACGGAGCCCTGTACGTGTCCGACTGGTGCAACGTCATCATCGGCCACATGCAGCACAATATTCGTGACCCCAACCGCGACCACTACCACGGTCGCATCGTCCGCCTGACGGTCAAGGATCGTCCGCTGCAGAAGCCGGTCAAGATCGCCGGCGAGCCGATCGAAGCACTGCTGGAAAACCTCAAGCATCCGATCAACGGAATTCGTCACCGAACCCGCGTTGAACTGAGCGGACGCGACTCAAAAGCAGTCATCGCGGCAACTCAGAAATGGATGGCGAACTTCAATCCGAATGACGAAACCGAAGCTCACCACCTGCTGGAAGCCCTGTGGATGCATCAGCAGCACAACGTCAAGAACGACGAACTGCTGAATACGCTGCTGTCATCAAGCGTGAAACATGCGGCGAAGGCCGCCAGCACGGTCAAGCACTTCTGGTACAACGTTGATGCCCGAGGTGCCAGCGGATTCGCGGCTCCGGCAGCCATCGAGTTCGTCAAGTTCGATCCGCCGAAGCGGCTCAGTCCTGCCGACCAGAAAGTCTATGAGCTGGGCTCGCAAATCTATCAGCGGGAATCTCACTGCGCGACGTGTCACCTGACGCACGGCAAGGGCAACGGCATCGTCTATCCGCCGCTGGTCGGCAGCGCGTGGGTCAACGGCAGCGAAGACCGGCTCGTGAAGATGGCTCTGCATGGCATGTGGGGACCGCTCACGATTCACGGCAAGACGTATGACCCGTCTCGCGGCGTGCCCCCGATGACGGCATTCAAGAACCTGCTGAAGGACGATGAAATCGCCGCCGTGCTGACGTTTGTTCGCAACAGCTGGGGCAACAGCTCGTCGGTCATCAAGCCGGAAACTGTCACACGCATCCGAGCGGCCACAAAGGATCGCACCACGTTCTGGATCCCGGACGACCTGCTTGCCGAGCATCCTCTGGAAGCGGAACTCGTCCTGAAGGACATCGGCATCGACACCGAAACCTTCTCCAACGAGAAGCTGGAGAACGAACTGCTCGGGATCTCACCAGTCGAACTGGCGAAGGTCGCGATGGCCGAAGGCGACGCCGAACGAGGC
>JAPOLP010000845.1 GCA_029977045.1 Planctomycetota bacterium | reverse complement strand
TTCAGGAGCCGTGCTCTGCATTCGTAACGCCAGTTCGTACGAGTTGATTCTTGCGAGTAGTTCGCCGTCGAACTCACGCTGCGCGGCGTGGCGCTGGTTCAGCTTCTGGATGAGACCAAGCGTCCGCACCTGCCGTTCAGCCGTGACCGACGGCTGTGGTTTGAGATGCAGGATCGGATTCGCGCCGGGGCGAATCGTCGTGCCCTGAAATGTCGCCGGAAGAAAGCCGCTGCCCCAGGCGGGCGGGCCGCCTTTGATCCCGGCTCCAGGATCGGGCAGCACGACGAAGGCCGGCATGTTCTGATTCTCGGTGCCGAGCCCGTACGCGACCCACGCGCCGACACTCGGCTTACCCATCAGAATGCTGCCGGTATTCATCTGATAAACCGACTGCGGATGATTCACGCTGTCGCCATGACAGCTCCGCAGCACACACAGTTTGTCGGCGTGCTGCGCAATCTCAGGCAGAAAGTCGCTGACTTCGAGACCTGATTCTCCTCGCGGACGAAACGGCTTGATCGGGCCGAGCAGCGGGTTCTTCGCGACATTCCGCCGCGTCATCACATTGCCGAAGCTGTCCGGGATTGGCTGTCCGGACAGTCGCACGAGATCCGGTTTTGGATCGAACAGGTCGACCTGGGATGGTCCTCCGTGCATGAAGAGCCAGATTACGCGTTTCGCTCGCGGCTCAAAGTGCGGCTGTTGCGGAGCCAACGGGTTGGTTGCTGAGGCTGCGAACGCCTGCTTCGATCGTTCATCGGCAAGCATCGACGCCAGTGCGAGTGCTCCACAACCGCCGCCCGCTTGAGTCAGGAACTCGCGGCGCGAGCACGACGACACTTGCTGCGGAAAACTGCGATTCTGAAATGCAGCCACATCGTCACCTTGCGGATGAACTCTGCGAATCCAACGGTCGTGGGCAAAACAAAAGCCCGGTCTCGCGGCGGGCGAAACCGGGCTCAGGATGTCTCATTCAGGGTTGCCAGGTCAACTGGCGGCAGCCGTCAGACGGTCGTGCTGACCCGGTCTTCCTCCGAGAGAACCTCTTCGACAACGTCGGCGACAAAGTTCTCGGTCTTCTTCTTCTCCTTGTCAGGAGCGACGCCACCCATATTCATGCCGACACCCGGATTACGAAACATGTAGGGGATCGTGTCGAGGATCGCTCCGCCGTAGGTGCGGAACATCGGGTACTGCAGCTCGGGCTGCTTCTCGACGTACTCCTGCATCTTCTGCTTGAGCGTCCGGTGCGGAACCAGCGGATGCCGGTGATGTGGCCCGTGCACGAAGATGTCGAAATTCAGGTAGGTACACATCCGCGTGAACCAGTTCTGGCCGACGACCGTGCGTGCTCCGACCAGCGGATCGTAGCTCGACATTCCCAGATGCTCGGTAAATTTGCGAATCGACTGGAAGAACCCGGCGACCCATGTCGGGATGATCCAGCCCCGCAGGAAGCCTCCCCACGAATCCGTTACCGCGACGGCAGCAACAACCACGGCCCAGAAGAACACAGCGAATGCGTACTCGCGAGCGATCGTGCGGCGGAGCTGCGGGTCGGTGATGGGGGAATCCCGATGCCAGTAAATGCGACCGTACGACACGATCGAGGCGATTGTTCCCAGAAGCAGATCGAACCACACATACAGCCGACGGAAGCCGATCCCTGCTTTGGGATCGGAATAGGGCCACAGTTCCCAGTCCGTCGGCTTGTTGAGATAGGCGTGATGCCGAATGTGGCTCTCGCGGTAAACCGAGTACGGAATCAGGATCGAGGTGCCAATAAACCGTCCCAGCCAGATGCTGGTGTTTCGGTTGGCCGTCAGAGTCTGGTGGACAGTTTCGTGAAAACAGCTCGTCCAGCAGAACATGCAGTAGGCCGTCATGATCGTCCAGAAGGCCTGCCACGCGAGCGTCGGAGCCGGCCACTGCATCCACAGCGCGACAATGCCAATCGCGCCGGCGGGGCCAAACTGAAACCGGGTCCATTGCCAGGGATCATGCAGCGCCTGCTGCTGTCTGGTTGTGAATTCCGTATGAGACACGTCGGAAACGCCCCCTGAGAAGGTGCCTGCCACCACAGGCAGCAACCTGAGAGCTGCTTGAGGTTCTGGTCAGGAACAGACAGAGAGCTGACAGCGATGTTTCCGTACGCCAGTCCGCACCACCATGTAGCGAGGACTCTCTGAGTTAAACGATGCTACCTCGCGTTGAAAATCAGGGGCAACAAGCCACTGGATTCGCTGCGAATTCCGTTGATTGATACATTGCCAAGCCGTCCTGAACGGTCAGATCGAGACAATCGGAAGAACTGTTGGAGAGCTACCAATGCGCTGTTGCCTGATCGCGGGAATGCTGACTGCGTCGTTTGCTGTTTGTCTGCCGGGTGCTGCCGCGGCTGCGGATCCCGACCTGTCCCCAGCAGCCAGTACGGCGGTCGCGGATGTCAATCAGCGGTCCGATGAACTGAATGCAGTCAATCACGCGATCTGGGAGTTCGCCGAAGTCGGCCTCGAAGAACACCAGTCGTCGAAACTGCTGGTGTCGAAGCTGCGCGATAACGGATTCGAGGTCACTTCCGGCGTGTCAGACATGCCGACCGCGTTTGTCGCAAGTTACGGGTCAGGCAAGCCTGTCATCGGCATTCTCGCTGAATACGACGCGCTGCCCGGGATGTCTCAGAAGGTTGATCCCGAACGCTCGCCCGTCACCGAAGGCGCTCCCGGCCACGCCTGCGGACACAGCGGCCTGGGAACCGGAGCACTCGGAGCCGCTCTGGCCGTCAAGGCGGCGATGGACCGGCATGAGATCAAGGGCACGATCCGACTGTACGGAACGCCGGCCGAGGAAACCGTCATCGGCAAGATCTACATGCTGCTGGACGGCCAGTTCGACGACCTCGACATCTGCCTGCACTGGCACCCGTCGACGAAGACCGGTGCCTGGGCCGGAAGTTCAAAGGCCGTCGTCTCGGCAAAGTTCACGTTCAACGGAGTCTCGGCGCACGCGGCCGGCAATCCAGAGAAGGGCCGCAGTGCTTTGGACGCTGTCGAACTGATGAACCTGGGCGTCAACTTCATGCGCGAGCACGTCAAGGAGGACGCCCGCATCCACTACGTCATCACGGACGGCGGCGGAGCGCCAAACGTTGTGCCCGCGAAGGCGACCGTCTGGTACTTCGTCCGCGCGGACAAGCACGAGGACGTCGAGTACTACTTCGAGTGGGTCAACGACATCGCAAAGGGTGCCGCTCAGATGACGCGGACGAAACTCAAGGTCCAGATCGACACGGACTGTCACGAGCTGATCGTCAACGATCCGCTGTCCGAACTGCTGCATCAGAACCTCGTGAAGGTTGGGATGCCGA
>JAPOLP010000403.1 GCA_029977045.1 Planctomycetota bacterium | reverse complement strand
TTCAGCGCAAAGACGCAGAGGCACAAAGGAAACGCAAAGGCTTCGCGAATCTTTGCGTCTTCGTGCCTTTGCGCTGCAATGACAGCCACCAGTGACTGCAGCATTCAAGAACTCCAACAAGGCCATGCATGAGCACCGACGACGCCTCCCCTGTCCTGCCGCGATTCCTGCTCGCGCGGCTCCGGGCCATGATGTTTCTGGAGTACGCCGTCCGCGGACTCTGGTTTCCACTCGCCGCGAAGT
The DNA here is from genome assembly GCA_029977045.1 of Planctomycetota bacterium. Taxonomy (GTDB): domain Bacteria; phylum Planctomycetota; class Planctomycetia; order Planctomycetales; family Planctomycetaceae; genus JAPOLP01. The sequence continues at coordinate 5,545 of JAPOLP010000403.1, read as the reverse complement.
TCCTCACGGCACCTGTCGACGATGGCGGACTCGGCTTCAGCCTCGAACGGATGAGCTACACACTGGGCGTCGCTCTGGCACTTGGCGCCATCACCAGCCCATTCGTCGCCGGCCAGGTCGCCGACCGCTGGTTTTCGACGCAGCGGTTCATGGGCGTGCTGCTGATTCTCGGCGGCATCACCAAGTTCGTCACCGGCTTTCAGACGTCCTTTGAAGCCTGGCTCGTCCTCTCGATTCTTTACGCCATCCTGTTCATGCCGACGCTTGGCCTGAGCAACTCGCTGGCGCTGTCACACCTGCCCGACCCCAAACGTCAGTTCCCCGGCGTTCGCGTCTGGGGCACAATCGGCTGGATCGTCGTCTCGTGGCTGTTCCCGATGTTCTGGCTGAAGTCCAACGTCTCGTTCCAGTGGCTGCCGCCGTTCTTCACTGGCGACGACGTACCCAGGCTCGCCGGGCGGATGCTCGATTCCGTCAAGGCCGCCGGAGCCCTCGCCGTCGTTTACGGAGTGTTTTCCTGGTTCCTGCTGCCGCATACGCCGCCAAAGCGGAGCACGAAAGAACTGGCACTTGGTCGAGCATTCAAAGCTTTCTCCAGCGGTTCGATGGCGGTACTCGCAGCGACGACGCTCATCGTCAGCTCGGTTCACTTCATCTACTTCCTGCAGACGCCAAAGTTTCTTGGAGCGATCGGGCTCGACGGTGCCTACATCATGCCGACGATGTCGATCGGGCAGTTCGCCGAGATCGCCGCGATGGCGGGGCTCGGTTTCCTGCTCAAGTCGCAGGGCTTCCGCCGCGTGCTGCTGATCGGAGCCGCCTGCTACGCACTCCGCTATCTGATCTTCGGTTTTCACGAACAGCTCGGCCTGCAGGCCATCATCGTTTCGCAGGCTCTGCACGGGCCATGCTTCGCCTGCTTCTACGCGGCCGCGTTCATCTACATCGACCGGATGTCGCCCGACGACGTGCGGCATTCGGTGCAGACGCTGTTCGCCCTGATCTGCTTCGGCATCGGCCCGCTGGCCTCGACGCAGCTCAACATCGTGCTGGGTTCGATGTGCAAGGTTGGGACTGGAGCCGACGCCATCCTCGATTACTCGAAGTTCTGGCTGATCACCGGAGCGATCGGACTGATCGGTGTCGGTCTGATGGCCGCCTTTTTCCGCGACGAAGCACCTGCCGACGATGAAGCTCTCGAAGCAGCGGCGTACCTCGACCAGCCGGAAGGGGAAGCCTGAGATGTACCAGCTTTTCTGGGGCGATCTGCACTCGCACTGCTCGATCAGCTACGGACACGGGACCGTCGAGCAGGCTTTGATGCGGGCTCGGCAGCAGCTTGATTTCTGTTCGGTCACCGGGCACGCGTTCTGGCCAGACATGCCGACCGACCGCGAGAACTACTCCGAGATCATCGACTACCACAACGACGGCTTCGCCACGCTGGCCGGCAACTGGGACGAACTGTTGCGGCTTCAGGCCGAGGGCACCAAAGAAGACGACTTCGTCGCGTTCCCCAGCTACGAATGGCACTCGCTGGAGTTCGGCGACCACAACATTTACTCGCCCGGCCCGGAACTCCCGCTGCTCGACGCCCCGGATGTCGCGGCACTGAAGCAGACGATCGCCGGACATGGCGGCATCGCGATTCCGCATCACATCGGATACTGCTCGGGCTATCGCGGCATCAACTGGGACGCCTTCCGCGAAGAGCAGTCGCCGTTCGTCGAAATCTTCTCGCTGCATGGCTGCTCGCTGTCTGAAAACGCCGCTTACCCGATGCTGCACGACATGGGGCCTCGTGACTGGGGCAGCACTGCCGAAGCCGGCTGGGAACGCGGCCTGCGGTTCGGCATCGTCGGCGGCACCGATCATCACGCGGCGTACCCTGGCAGCCACGGCGATGGTCGGATGGGAGTCTTCGCGGACGACATCTCGCGCAAGGGGCTGTGGGAAGCGTTCCTCGCCCGCCGCGTTTACGCCGCCACCGGCGACCGCATCGATGCGAGGATGTTTCTCAACGATGCCTGGATCGGCCAGTCTGTCTACGCACCGAACGAACGCCGCTTCGTCATCCGTGTTCGCGGAGCCGACTCGATCGACCGCGTCGAACTGCTTCGCTACGGCCGAGTCGTCCAGCGTTTCTATCCGCAGCCGGTCACGCCAAACCCGCAGAGCCACACCTACCGCCTGCGACTCACCTGGGGCTGGGGCCGCAACACGGTTCCGGTCGACTGGAACTGCCGGCTGCAGCTCGACACAGGTTCGATCCGAGACGTCGAAACCTGCTTCTCCGGCCAGGCCGTCGTTGCCCCGAAGGGGGCCTCGTCTGCCAGCGTGCTCGACGAAATCGACCTGCCGCACGAAGTCACGCATCGAGACGAACGCTCGATCGAATGGCGGAGCGTCACGCAGGGCAACCTCTCGATGCGGCACGACCAGACGCAGGCGATCTCGCTGGAAGTCGACGCCCCGCTGAACGCGAAGCTGAAGCTCGAAGCGAACGGCGTCTCGATGGAGCACTCGCTGGAAGAACTGCTCCGCCGGGGACGCTCGCACTTCCTGCGAGGCTGGTTGACCGAAGCCATCCGCGTCGGCCCGCTGGTTCCGATCGAAGAGTGCACCGTCGAGGCCGAGTGGCTCGACCTGGCCGACCGCGACGTCGACACTTACCGCCTGCAGGTCGCCCAGCACAACGGCCAGTGGGCCTGGCTGTCGCCCATCTGGGCGGAAGTCTGAGGCAGACTGTCTGCAGCGCAAAGTCGCGGAGACGCAGAGTGTCGCGATGATTCTTTGCGACCTTTCCGTCTTCGCGACTTTGCGCTGCCGTCAGCACATCGCACAATCACTGCACTCAGTCATCGAACGAGTTCAAATTTAATCCGTGTAGAGATCTCAGTCATGCCACTCTCCCGCCGCGATCTGCTCACTCATACCGGTCACGGATTCGGAGCCCTCGCTCTGGCGGCGATGCTGCAGGACGAGCTGTCGGCGGAGGACCTCGCGCCGAACGGGACCGGGGGGGTACTCAAGGTGCTGCACAGTCCGCCGAAGGCGAAGCGCGTCGTCCAGCTCTTTATGGGTGGAGCGGCCAGCCATCTGGACTTGTGGGACCATAAACCGGCCCTCGAAAAGCATCACGGTGAGCCGTCGGACTTCGGTGAGCATGTCGAGGCGTTTCAGAACGGTCTGGGCCCGTGGATGAAGTCGCCGTTCAAATTCGCTCCCGCGGGCGAGTGCGGCAAGGCGATCAGCGACGCGGTCGAGCCGCTGCGGGACTGCGTCGACGACATGGCGTTCATCCACAACCTCGTCGGCAAGACCGGAGTACACAGCCAGGCGACGTATCTGCAGGCGACCGGTTTCGACCGGCCGGGTTTCCCCGGCATGGGAGCGTGGGTCAGCTACGCGCTCGGATCGCTCAACGAGAACCTGCCGACGTTCGTCGTCCTGCCCGACCATCGCGGCTTCGCGAGTAATGGCCCAAAGAACTGGGCCTCGGCGTTTCTGCCGGCTCATACCCAGGGCACGACGGTCTTCCCGCAGCGTGACAACCCCATCGAAGACCTGCTGCCGCGAGCGGACTTCGTCACAAAGGACAGTCACCGCGACGGCCTGAACCTGCTGGCGAGCCTGAACCGAGGCCACAAGGAACAACGCGCCGGCGACTCACGGCTCGATGCCCGCATCCGGTCGTACGAACTCGCCGCGAAGATGCAGCTCAGCGCACCCGAAGCTCTCGACATCTCGGGCGAGCCGCAGCACATCCTGAAAATGTACGGTCTCGAAAACGCCGGTCGGGAGTACCCGGACACGATCAACCCGGAAGAAGAAGCCGAGTACTTCGGGCGGAAATGTCTGATCGCCAGACGGTTGCTGGAACGTGGCGTCCGGTTCATCCAGATCTGGTCGGGCAACGACAACAGCTTTCCTCGCCGCAACTGGGACAGCCACGAGGACATCGTTCGTGATCACAAGCCGCTCGCTCTGGGCATGGCTGTCGGGACCTCTGCACTCTTGAAGGATCTGAAACAGCGAGGCCTGCTCGAAGACACGATCGTTCTGTGGACAACCGAGTTCGGTCGGATGCCGAGCACTCAAGGCAGCAAAGGCCGCGATCACAATCCGTACGTCTTCAGCAACTGGCTGGCCGGCGGCGGCATCAAAGGCGGCATCACTCACGGCCATTCTGACCAGTGGGGTTACAAGCCGCTGGATCGAGACAACCCGACGCAAGTCTACGACATCCACGCGACGATTCTGCATCAACTGGGCGTCAACCACGAACGCCTGACCGTCCGCCACGACGGCGTCGACCGCCGCCTGACCGACGTCCACGGCCACGTCCTGCACGACATTCTTGCCTGAGAATTGTGAGCACAGTCGTGGACAGCTCACTGTCTGCGGAAACGACCTTTGCTGGCAACACGTCTCTCACCGTTGGTGATCGTACTGAGGTCGCTGGACTGCCTGCAGACCTAACCCGTAACCGAACATTCTGGCAGTCACGTGTCTGCCTTCATCACATCCAGAACTTCCATTTCGACTTCGCACACGTATCCACGCGGTGCACGTCGACGAGTTCGGTGACGGCGTTGCGTTCGAGTTTGTCGAGCAGGCCGTCGAGGCCTTTGTTGAGCTTGAAGTCGACCTCGGACGGGTACAGTTGCCAGACGCCGTAGAAGTTGATGGTGCGGTCGTCGAGTTCCAGTTGGGCGAACTCCGGCGGGGCGAGTGCCAGCGGTGGGAGTATCAGGGCGCAGGTGAACTTTGTGTTGTCTGCGTACGGCACGTCTTCCTCGCCGCCGTTCGGAATCGTGTGGCCCGGCCCGAGCCAGGTTTCGTATTCATGCGGCAAACGAGCGAGCACTTTGAGCAGGCGAATCGGCCAATAGTTGTTCTCGTCCTCGAAGTCCTGCTGCGACATCTTCCAGTCGGGCGGCAGGCACAGCATCACTTCGGCGTACGTGTAATCTTCCGCGCCTTCCGGAACGGTCATGGGCCGGTCACTCATTCCAGTGGTCACCAGCGTCCAGAACGGACGATCGTCGGTCGGCGGAACCTGGTGGATGTCAACGTGGACCAGATCGGAGATCAGCTCATGCCAGACCATATCGACCGGCCCGAGATGCTGCTCGATATGAGCCGTGATCTCCTCAATAGCTGACTCGTCACCAATCGGAGGTTCAAAGTCACGCTCCCGCGACTGGTGACGCAGGATTTCGGCTCCCGCAGGACTCGTCTCCTGCTCCGGACCGGGAACTGGAACCCGAATCTGTTTTCCACAGTCGCGGCACTTGGCCGTCTGGCCGACTTTGGATTCGTCGACCTTGTAACGTCGGCCACAGTGCTCACAGGCGAATGAGATCTTCACAAGGTGTTTCCCCATCGAACAGAAGCGTCTCATGAGCCGACGACAGGAATTTGTTCACAATCAAGACGTCGCGTCAGCCCGTGAACCTCAAAGCGTATCGCTCGGCCCCTCGCGGCACTTCACCGACACCTACTTCGCCGGTTGTTTCATCAGCACGACGCGGAAGCCGGT
>JAPOLP010000909.1 GCA_029977045.1 Planctomycetota bacterium | reverse complement strand
TGATGCGATACATGTAGGGGTTCATGTAGTGCGTGCCTTCGGCCAGCGTCTTGTCCTGCACGCCGCGTTCGCCCTCGGCCACCAGCAACTGATTTGCATCGACAGGAAACGGACCGGCAAGATTGGTGACCACTCCCTGGAAGCCAGCCTCGATCGTCACGGGCTCGTGCAACTCGATCTCGAACAGGTAAGGATGCACGGGATAGCGCCCTGGTCGCAGCACGTCCGGCACGATGCCCTTCTTCACCGGATTGCGACTCTCGTCGACTTCGCCGAGAAACTCGCCGTAGCCGAGATCGTCTCCGGCCAGTGAAACCAGCACGGCCATCTTGTCCGGCGGAATCGTGAGCTGATCGACGACTTCCCAGTCCCAGTCGTACGGATTGAATAACCGCGGACCCTGGTCCCAGGGATTGGTGAAGTAGCGGCCTTCTGTGAGGAACGCCTGCTGGATGCCTTTGTGATTCAGCGACGGAGCAACCTCGTCACCGTTCTTCACATCCTCACCGGTCTTACGGATGAGGATCGCCATCTGCCCCGTCCCGACATCCACTCGGCAGTTGTGATAGACGACGATGCCCAGAACGATCAGACCGATGACTCCGGCGATCGAGAGACCTGCGCTGCGCCGCGGACGGACATCCGGACGGCGACGCGGTTGGCGAGGTACGAGAGGTTCATCCGACATGTCGGATCTCCAGTGAGTGATCTGCTATCTGCGATGTGCTGCCTGTCAGTTGACGGCACGTGGCCGTCACTGCCCGAGGGCTGACAGGTCAAACTTAGGGCGTGAAAAACGACCGGTGTTGATTTCCGGAAACATCGTCTGACAAGTGGTGTCGCTTGTCCGAGCTGGGCCTTCTGCACTGATTGCACAGCTCGGGTTCCGTTACAGGGGCCGGCAAACGGCGGCACTTTCCGGCGGATCACCGGTTCTTTTCTGACCGGAACGGCGATGCCAAGCCTGATCGGCAATCGTGCGGGGCATCCCTCAGCGAGCCCGGTGACTGACTGAATTCGCTCTGCTGGCTCTCGTTAGAACCGGAAATGTCCAGACCGTCACAATGCCTCGCGGCTCGGAAGAAGCCAACTCTCCCTGCCGAGCCTCAAGCCCTGGCCAATGCTTCTGACCACTCGATGTGGAATGCCACATTCGTTCTTCCCGCCGACCGGCATCGTACTTGTGACGTCGCTCGCGAATCAGACAGGCCAGGCAGATGCATTACGATCTCGTTGTTCTTGGAAGCGGCCCCTCAGGACAGAAGGGCGCCATCGCGGCCGCGAAGCTCGGCAAACGAGTTGCGATCGTTGAACGCAAGTCGGCGCAGATTGGCGGCGTCTGCTCTCATACGGGAACCATCCCGTCGAAGACGATGCGGGAAGCGATCCTGCACCTCTCCGGCTACCGGCACCGTGACATCTACGGTGAGCAGTATCGCCGGAAGCGGCACATCACAATTCAGGATCTGCAGCGCAAGGTTCTGTCGGTCAGTCAGCACGAGCGTGACGTCATCGAAGATCAGCTCGACCGCAACGGCGTCGACATCTTCTCCGGTGATGCGAAGTTTCTGGGACCAAACACAATCGAAGTGAGTGGCGACGGAATTCAGACTGTCCTCAAGGCCGACAAGATCCTGCTGGCGGTTGGCACGGTTCCGGACCGACCAACCAATACACAGTTCGACGGCACACGCATTTTTGATTCCGACCAGTTGCTGAGCATCGACCGGATCCCGCGATCAATGCTGGTCGTCGGCGGCGGCGTGATCGGCATCGAATACGCGATCATGTTTGCGACACTCGGGGTTCACGTCACCGTGATCGATGGCCGGGAACGGTTGCTGTCATTTTGCGATGGCGAGATCGTCGACTCTCTGCTTTATCACTGCCGATCGATCGGAATGGTCTTTCGGCTTGGTGAGGACGTCGTCCGACTGTCGCAACTCGGCGATGACCGTGTCGCCCTCGAACTGGAAAGCGGCAAGCGGCTCGTCGCGGAAACTGCGCTCATGGCAGTCGGTCGGCGAGGCGATACAGACGGGCTCAACCTGGAAGCTGCCGGGCTGGAAGCCGACAAACGCGGTCGCGTGTCCTGTAACGAGAAGCATCAGACCGACGTCCCGCACATCTATGCGGTCGGTGACGTCATTGGCTTTCCCGCTCTTGCCAGCACGGCGATGGAGCAGGGCCGCAAGGCGGTTGCCTATGCGTTCGAGCAGCCGGCGAGCGACTTCGACCTGATGCCGTACGGGCTGTTCACGATTCCGGAAATCTCGATGGTCGGCCAGAGCGAAGAGCAGCTCACCCGCGATCGCGTGCCGTACGAAGTCGGTGTCGCCCGGTTCCGCGAGATCGCTCGCGGGCAGATTCTCGGCGATCAGATGGGCCTGCTGAAGCTAGTGTTCCACCGCGAAACGCTGCGTCTGCTCGGCGTACACTGCATCGGAGTTTCTGCGACAGAGATCATTCACATCGGGCAGGCCGTCATGCACTTCGGCGGGACGATCGAGTACTTCCGCGACAACGTGTTCAACTACCCGACGATGGCCGAGTGTTACAAAGTCGCCGCGTTTGACGGCCTCAACAAACTGGGCCTCGACATCCGCGACCACGTTCCGACGCAGGAAGCCGAGATTCTCGAACAGGTCAACGAACTCGTCGTCGGACTGGAAACGCCAGCGGCAACGGATGTTGCCGTCACTCGGTAGCCGGATTCACGGAGGCTGTCAGTGCTGCCGAATCCATCTGGTTCCTGCCAGAGAGACTCAGCCCGGAGTCTGTATGAAAAGTGAAACGCCGGTCTTGCCGACGATTCTGACCATTCAGGTGGAGCCGCAAGCTGGCGGCGGACAGTGTTCAACCCGCTCCCAGCAGGAAATCCGGCAACGGAAGCAACAGGGCGTGATGTTCAAACAGGACGCCTTTGCCGTGTGCGCCGATCAGCGGCGTGAAGAACAGCAGGAAGACGTACAAAGCCAGCAGAGGCAGCATGATGGTGCGGCTCAGCCAGCGCCAGCCGAACCACGGGATCGCTTTGCGTGCAATCGCCCGGTGCATCGCCCAGCCGGTCATTACGCGAGCCGGGTAAATGGTTACGATA
>JAPOLP010000862.1 GCA_029977045.1 Planctomycetota bacterium | reverse complement strand
TTTACCAACTGCGAACGAGCCGCCCGGCAGATGACGCTACTGTGGGGCGTTGCCCCCAAACTGTCCGGCAAGGCGGTACTGACTGCTGATCAGGTCGCCCTGAAAGCGGTCGAGTGGGGCCACGCCGAGGGAGTACTCTCGTCCGGTGACACAGTTGTCGTGATGGCCAGCTCCCACTGGAGCGCCGCCGGCCACGATTCCATGCTGGTCCACGTCGTCGAGTAGAGGTTGATCGTTTCACTTCAAACAGCGGAACAGCGCAAGCCGTCCCGTGTCCGTTCCTGCAAGCCCCGATCCGCCGTGAATCTTTGGTGCTCAACGAGGCGCGGCCCCCCAATCAGTCACTCGATTGCCTGATCGATCGAGATCTCAAATTCAGGCTCGGGCCAGGCTTCCAGCGGTGACTTTGCAGTCATCGTCCGGATCGAGCGATCACGGACGACAAGAACCACAATGGCGGACACGAACATTCCGCCCAGCATGACAAGCGGAAGCCAGACCGACGGGCCTGCTACGCGACCGCGGTTGGCCGCCATCGACGAAAGACTGACGATCGTTGCCGTGACGATCACAACGACCAGAAAGATCATCGACGTCGTGATAACCCGGCTGAGCTGGTTGTGCCCGGATGGACGAGGGGGCCAAAGCTTGTGCCGCCGATCAAGACGCACGCCCGGGTGCAGCCAGACTTTGTGGCGGCGCCGCCAGGCCACCAGCATCGCGAACCACGACGTCACCGACGACAGCACAAACGACACGCAGATGATGAAGATCGTCATGCCGGTCAGGTGCCAGCCCGCGGGATTGTTTCGCGGTCCCTGCCCGTGAACGACGGCAATCAATCCAGTGATCACAAGCCCGGCAACAACGATCAGAAACGTGGTCACCGTGATCCGCCAGAACGCCGCTGCGGAGTAGAAGACGAAATGCGTGTTCCCCCGACGCCGATCCGGGTCGCGTCTTCTCAGCCAGAGCCCGTTGACGAAGTCGTTCCAGCCGAATTTGAACGACGCGATCGCGACGGCAAGCACCGGCTCGGTGAAGATGTCGAACAGAATCCACGCTGCCGTGACAACCAGCAGCCAGTCCCAGCGGAAGCCGGTTCTGATGGCGTCGCGTTCCCGCGTCGGATCGATCTCGAAGACTTCAGAGCTGGGCACCGGAGTATTCCCGAATGGACTCGCTGGCGTCGAAATATCGTTTCAGCAGGAGACTGACCGGCTGAGCAGCAGCCGGCCATTGTTCCGCGACTTCAGAGCGACGGCAACGTTGCTTTGGAGTTTCGCGAGTTCACACTGCTGACGATCTCTCGGATCAGTCGGGCTTGATCGCTGGAACTTCGACAGCGAGGCTGCGACCATCCTCGCCGCCGCGATCGGCATTGTCTGTCACACCGAAAGAGACCGACGCACCGGACGGCTCTCGCCGTGCCGCTCACCGATTATTCCCACAGGAGCTTCGCCATGTTGAGTCGTTGTTGTCGCCGTTTGAGCCTGGCGGCTGTCGCGCTGCTGGCTGCCCAGTCCTCTCTCACCGCAGCGGACAACCCGATCGTTCCGGAAGGCGCTAAGCTCGAAAAGGTCTTCACGCGAACCGACAAGGTCGAAGGCGGCCTGACCGAAGGCCCGACGGTCGCTCCCGACGGGACGATCTACTTCACGGATATCCGTCGCGCTGCGGACAAGGGCAAGATCATGCACTTCGATCCGAAGACGGGAAAAACGACTGTCTTCGCCGAAGACAGCCACAAGGCGAACGGTCTCTTCATCGACCCGTACGGTGATCTCTACGCGTGCGAAGGTGCGGACATCGGTGGTCGATCGGTCGTGCGTTATGACCTGAAGACTGGCAAGCGGACCGTTCTGGCGAACTCGATCGGCGGCAAGAAGCTGAACTCGCCGAACGATCTGATTCTCGATGCAGATGGCCGCGTCTACTTCACCGACCCGCGCTACCTCGCGCAGGACAACGAGCCGCGTGAACTCGAGCACCGAGCCGTCTACCGAGTCGACACCGACGGCACGATCGTCGAAGTGACGCACGATGTCGAGAAGCCGAACGGCATCGCTCTGAGCCGCGACCAGAAGACGCTGTACGTCGCCGACCACAACAACGGTACGGACTCGATCGGCAGCAGCGACGAAGAGCCCGAACACGGCGCGATGAAGATTTACGCGTACCCGCTGGGAGCCAACGGGCTCGTCAACGGCCCAAAGAAAGTTCTGTACGACTTCGGCAAGGAAGCAGGCTGCGATGGCATGTGCATCGACTCGAACGACAATCTCTACCTGACATTTCGCAGCCCGAATCGACCGGGCGTTCTGGTGCTCAATCCGAAGGGCGAGGAGATCGCTCACATCGCGACCGGCCCAGCCGATCAGGGCGAAACGAAGACACCGGTCGGTCTGCCGAGCAACGTGACGTTCGGTATCGGCAGCGAAGCTCACACGCTGTACGTGACGGTCGACACGAGCCTCTACCGCATCAATCTGAAGTCGCAGGGCTATCAGCTTCCGTTCTTCGACGACGAAACGGACTTCGGCTGGACGCGAATCGAGCTTGATCCCGAGTTCCGTTCGGAAGGCGTCGCAGTAGCTGACTTCAACGGTGATGGCCGCAACGACGTTCTCGCGGGCGACCTCTACTACGAAGCTCCGGTGAAGCTCGGCCCAACCGGCTGGAACAAGCATCCGATCCGCGAAGTCGGTTCGTTCGTCGCCGGCGTCGGCTACAGCAACAGTTTCTGCAACTACGCCGCGGATGTTGACGGGGACGGTCTGCAGGACGCGATCGTTGTTGGATTCCCCGGCGACCCGTTCCACTGGTACCGCAATCCTGGCAACAAAGACGGCAACTGGGACAAACACGAAATCTGGTCGAGCATCTGCAACGAGTCGCCGGACTTCGCCGACATCACCGGCGACGGCAAGCCGGAATTCGTCTTCGGTTCACAGCCCGAAGCTCAGATGGGCTACTCGCTGCTGCCCACTTCGGCGTCCTCGAAGAAGCAGTTCACCGCGATCAGCGAACCAGGCAATCCCAACGAGAACGGGACGTTCAAGTATTACCACGGTCTGGGTTACGGCGACCTCAATAACGACGGCCTGACCGACGTGCTGATTGCACACGGCTGGTTGCAGCAGCCGGCGAAACTCGGCGACGGTCTGTGGAAGTTCCACCCGTACGTACTCGGTCGTGACGGCAAGAACCCGGAACGTATGGCGGACATCTATGTCGAGGACCTCGATCTCGACGGCGACAACGACCTGATCGCAAGCTCGGCACA
>JAPOLP010000511.1 GCA_029977045.1 Planctomycetota bacterium | reverse complement strand
AGCGTCAACGGACATTCTCTCGCACTGAATCGCAGCTCGGACATCGAACTCGGCTACTGGGACGAAACGACGGGGGCATTCACTGCGATCCCTGGCGTCACCGACATGAGTCTGACAAATGCCGTGCGCATCACGGGCCGACTCAGTCGTGACCGAAACTCGCAGGTCAACCTGTTCTTCGGGCCGGCACTTGGCCAGAAAATCGCTGAGATGGAATCGTCGGCGATCGCCATCATCGGTCGGGACGACGAACGCGACGTCATGCTGGTCATCGACTGTTCCGGCTCGATGGCCGACTACAACCGCATGGTTTACACACTGGCGGCGGCGAATGTGCTGGTTGAAGAACTCGGTGATAATGACCGACTGGGGCTGGCCGTTTACAGCTACCCGGCACTCGTTGACGGAACAACAACGAACAACAACACGCCGTTCACGCGTGGGAGTAACCGAGGCCGCGGCAACAACGGCGGTTCGGGCGGCGGTGCAGGCGGTGAGACGCGGCTGACATGACGTCTCGAAAGCCATCTGGCGCTCAACTTCCGACCGGTGACCGCAAGGCTCGCACAACTGGCTCCAGGGATGTACGCCTCGCGAACCTGCATCGGCGGCGGGATGCGCATTGCCATCGAGGAGTTCATTGGCTTCCCACGCTACAACGCCTTCGGCAAGAAGGTGCAGCAGGTCATGGTGCTGATGACTGACGGGCTCGCGAACGAAACCGAGCCGCCCGGCACCGATCCTGTCGACTCGATTCACTACTACGCCGATCTGGCAAAGCAGAACGACATCATCATTCACGGAATCACGCTGGGCCGAGGGGCTGACAAGCCGCCGATCCAGTACTGTGCCGAACAGACCGGTGGTGAGTATCACCACGTCGAGGATGGCGATTTCGAAGGCCTGTTCGACGTCTATCGCGGCATTGGCCGCGGAAACGACCAGCCGCGGCTGGTTCGCTGAGTCTTCTCTTCTCTGGCGACCTCTGCACAGACGCCTGGCAGGCAACTGCCGGGCGTTTTCTTTTTTGAAGTGTCGATTCTGGCACTCGCCCGCCCGTCGCAGAAAAATTCGGAATTCTCTCTAAGAGCCGCCGTCGCCGTTCGTTTTCAGGTCAGCACACTTCTGAACGAACGGGATGCCGGTCGCGAAATCACGTCAGCGACGTCCGGCTTCCCACTTTCGCCGGGCGGCGCAGCACTGCCGGTTCCGGCGAATTCCGGGGACTTCGATGGGCACCAACGGGCACGCCAGCCAGTCCGAATGGGTCAGCAGCACGCTGCAGCGGTTCGAGCAGCCGCTGGTGCGTTATGCGCAGCGCATTACCGGCGACCTCGAAACTGCCCGGGAAGTCGTTCAGGACACGTTTCTGAGACTCTGCCGACAGCAGCAGACCGCCATCGACGGACACCTCTCCCAGTGGCTGTTCACGGTCTGTCGGAATCGGGCACTCGACGTTCAACAGAAGGAACGGCGTATGTCGACCACTCTGAACCTCGACCAGCAGACCGGATCAGCGACGTCCCTGGTGACTGCTGCTCCGGACCAGGCCGCCGAGACACGGGACTCAGCCGCCCGCGTCCTTGAATATCTGGATCAGTTACCAGCGAACCAGCAGGAAGTGATCCGGCTGAAGTTCCAGAACGAACTGAGCTATCGCGAGATCGCCGAGGTCACCGGACTGACGGTCTCGAACGTCGGCTTCCTGCTGCATGTCGGGATCAAACAGCTCAGAAAACTGATGAAGGAACCTTAGACATCAACCGACCGGGAGCGAGCGGATGCGGAACTGTCAGGCCGGCAGCCATCGATCGACAGAGCCGCTCCGCTCCAACCGGCAGCCTCTTTAAGAACCATCGCACAACGCGCGTTTGCAGCAGACAACCGAGCCACTCCCGGACACACCAGCGACGAAGCCGTCGCGACCAACCATTCCTGAACCGCTCCCGGAAGGAGCCATCCCATGACGAATCCTTCCTTCAATCCCGACGACCCTCGCCTGACCGCCTTCGTGCTGGGCGAACTCGACGCCGTCGACCGCGACGCCGTCGAGCAACTCCTCGAGTCCTCTCCCGAAGCACGAGCTTTCGTCGACGACCTGCAGGACACGATCGGCGTCCTGCGAGACGAACTTAGTACTGAGCCGGCACCCACGCTGACTGACGAACAGCGAGCTGCGCTGCAGGCAGCAGCGAACGACAGCGACGGTCAGGCAGTGCCGGCAGCCACTCGGCCAGCGAGACAGTCACATCGCCGATCGCGTGGTGGCCTGCTGGCGGGCATCGTGGCGACCGTTGCTGCGTTGGGCATTGTTGTGGCTCTTCTGCCGCAAGTTGCGACCCAACGAATGACGGCGTTGTCGCAACCGGACTCGACAATAACTCTTGCCGACAAAGAGTCGCTTGTCGCTTCAGCAGGCAGTCATGCACCGTTTAACGAGGAAGCGGATAGCAGTTACGACGAGGCGGATCTTGTTTACGTGAGGGGACGTCGAGATTCACCGGCAGCCGGTGTAGCGAGGGAATCCAGTGCTGGAGACAGTCCGGACGATGGTGTCTCAGCGAAACCGCAGTTTGCCGACGTCAGTGACCTGGTTAGCGAAGCAGGAAAGACGCTATTGCAACTGGATGGTGAGACGTCGGACGCCGATCGCGACTCGGGGTCGATTCGAGTGAAGGTCAAAGATCAAAGCGGACCGTCTCAATCGAACTCATCTGTTTCTGAGCTTGACAATGCGAGTCGTCAGCTTGCTCCACAGAGTGCTTCAGGTGCAGCCGGCGCTGCCGACGGGGGAGAACTCGCCAAGGGCAAACTTCTCAGCGGTAGCCGGGCCGCTCCTGATGCTCTGCCCGCACCCGCTGCTCCTGGGCAATCCGTGACGATGCGGAGCGGTCTTTCCAATCAGGCGGCACCATCGAGCGGCCAGCCGGTTTCCGTACCGGCGATCGCGGCAGGCCGAGAAGCGACGACTGCCGTGACTGAGTACCCGCCTCGCAAGGCCCGGCAGACGCTCTCGCTCTCGTCTGAAGCCAAAGCGACTTCTGCCCCTGAAACAGAGTCTCTTCCGAGTGAAAGCCGGCGCGTACGAGGCCGTGGTCTTCATGACTCTGCTCAGCAGAGGGGTCAACAGGTTCGCGTATCCGGACGTGCAGCAATCAATGAGTCGCTTGGATTGGCTGAGAAACGTCAGGAGTCCATCAGAGGCGGTGCTCAAATCATCGTTGGCAAGTCTCCGGCCTTCGTTCCTTTCCCGCAGGATGGACTGGATCCTGGCCGAGGTCTCGGCATCCGACTGGAAAACGAGACCTACGAGCCGATCGTCGAAAACGAGTTCGTTGTTCCTGATCCGAAAGATGCTGACAAGCGGCTTTCGACGATTTCCATCGACGTCGACACGGCTTCGTACGCGAATGTCCGTCGCTTTCTGATGCAGGATCAGTTGCCGCCGGCGAACGCGGTGCGGATCGAAGAACTCGTCAACTATTTCAAGTACAACTACCCGCAGCCGAAGGGCGACGATCCGTTCTCGGTCACGACCGAGATCATGCTCTGCCCGTGGCAACCGGGGCACAGGCTCGCTCGGATCGGCCTGCAGGCGAAGACGATCGATAAGTCGCAACGACCGCCGACGAACCTCGTCTTCCTGCTCGACGTTTCTGGGTCGATGCGGCCTGCGAACAAACTGCCGCTCGTCCAGCAGGCCATGCGACTGCTGGTCGAGGAAATGACCGAGGACGACCAGATCGCGATTGTGACTTACGCATCGAATGCCGGTCTGCGACTGGTCTCAACGCCAGGATCGAAGAAGCCGGAGATTCTGCGGTCGATCGATTCGCTGACCGCTGGCGGTTCAACGAACGGCGAAGGTGGAATCAAGCTCGCCTACGACACAGCCATTCGACATTACATTCAGGACGGCGCAAATCGGGTCATTCTCTGTACCGACGGTGACTTTAACGTCGGCGTCAGCAACGACAACGAACTGGTCGAACTGATTCAGGAAAAGGCAGCTTCGGGCGTCTTCCTGAGTGTGTTCGGCTTCGGCATGGGCAACCTGAAAGACGGCAAACTCGAAAAGCTGGCCGACAAAGGCAACGGCCAGTACGGCTACATCGACAACCTGCAGGAAGCTCGGCGGGCCTTGAGCGAAGACCTGGCTGGGACGCTCTACACCGTCGCGAAGGACGTCAAGCTGCAGGCCGAGTTCAACCCCGCAACCGTCGGAGCTTATCGGTTGATCGGTTACGAAAACCGCAAGCTCGCAGCCGCCGACTTCACCGACGACACCAAAGACGCTGGCGAGATCGGCGCCGGCCACACAGTCACAGCTCTTTACGAGATCATTCCCCGTCAGGTGATGGTCGAGCGGCTGAACTCGAACGAACTTCGCTATGGCAGCACGTTTGAACTGCCTGTTGACGCACCGAAGGTTGATGGTTTCTCAGACGAACTGTTCTTCGTACGCCTGCGGTACAAACAGCCGGACCAGGAAACGAGTCAGCCGGTCGAAGCCGACTTCGCGGTCAGCGACATCGCGATCACAGGCAAGCCTGTGGCGGCTCCCAGTGCCGACTTCCAGTTCGCCGCAGCGGTGGCATCGTTCGGCATGAACCTGAGGGATTCTCAGTACCGAGGCAACTGGGACCTGCGTCGCGTTTACAACGCCGCAGTCCAGACTCGCGGCGAGGATGCCGATGGCCGTCGCGCTGAGTTTGTAGATCTGGTCCAGCGAACGATGCGGATTGCTGGCCAGCAGGTTGGGATCGATCTGCAGAAACTCCCTGTCAGCGAACGACCAGCCGAACTCTCCGCAGCCGAAGCCCGCATCAAAGCGGCGGTCGACGGCAAGTACCGACGGCTGCTCAAGAAGATCGAAGTCCGCGACGACCTGCAGCAGTACGGAGCGTTCAATGACTTCGGCTTCTGGGACAAGTCGTCCGAGTACAAGGGACACAGCGACCTGTTGCCCGGCTACTGGGTCTACGTGTATCCCAACTGGTACATCTGGGGCGACGCCGACGAATTTCGTGT
>JAPOLP010000765.1 GCA_029977045.1 Planctomycetota bacterium | reverse complement strand
TCGAAGGACTGGGAACTCTACGACCTCTCGACCGACCGCAGCGAAACCACCAACCTCGCCGCCGATCACCCCGCGAAGGTCACAATGCTTGCGAAAGCCTACGACACCTGGGCCACCCGCACCGGAGCCAAAACCCACGCCCAGTGCCAGAAGGCCAAACCGTCCACCCAGTCCCAGCTCTTCAAGCTCCCGTAGGTCCGGTTCCCACCGGACACTCTGGCTCGGCGCAGGTCTCCTGACCTCGCCGCTGCATCGACCGCAGGTCTCCAGTCCGCTCTGCGTCAATGAGGGAGACCTTTGGTCGCGCCAAAGTGCGGGGTCAGGAGACGCGTGAGCAGAAGAGTAATATGTTTCAACAGTTCCAGAAATTTATCGGTGTCGAGTCGCCGCCAAATCGGTTTTGGCCAGTTTCTGCACAAGATGTGAATGCTGCAGAATCACAAATCGGTTACGCGTTTCCATCGCAACTGAAAGTGTTCTTCGCTGAAGTTGGCTGTGGCTTCTATGCACAAGGTGTCGAGGACTCAAAACGGAAAAACTGCGTCAACGGGATTCTTGGGCCGGACGAGATTGCTGATTTGCTGATTGACCCCGAATGCGAGCTACGTCCTTACGAAGGGTTTCCCGCCGGCGCCATGCCGTTCTTCGATTTGGGGAACTCCTCGTACCTACTGCTGTTTCCAAATTCACCCACTCCGAATGCCGTGTACCGGTCAAACGGTTCAACATGTGTCTCAAACAGCCTTCAGGAATTCTACGATCACTTGTTTGAGCAAGCCGATTTCTATCTGTCTGCGTGAATCGCAACCCGGGTAGCGGCAACTTGAATAGGCATCTTGCCACTTCGCAGTCTCGGTTGGCGAGAAACCGAGACTACCCAGCTTCGGTCGGCATGGTGCGGCGTCAGGATGCACGCGAGCAGAAAAGCCCAGTATTGAGCCGAAATATGTCTGACGATCGGAAAACTGACTGGCGTTCCTGGCGTGACCGGTTCGTAGTGATCGCAATAGTGTCAGCAGCGGCGGATGTGGTAATTCTTCCGATCGGGATTGGCTATGGAGGGCTGGTCATGGCACATGGGGTGTGTATTACGCCGGACTCTTAATCGGAGGACTGGCCTGCCTCGCCGCAGTTGGCGCGATCCTGGCGCATCTTGCAGAGAAGTACGGTGCGTCCTGAGTCGCCAAATCACCTGTTCCCAGCTTCCTGTGTCTGCAGCCAGTCGAGGACGGTGTCGAGGTAGGCTTTCAGGTTTGGGTCGAGCTTCTCGAAGCCTCGGTGGGAGCGGGGTTGGGCGAGGGCGTGGCGCATGGCGTTGTGCATCAGGTAGCGGCCGCTGTCGAGCTTCATGTGGATCGCGTCGCGGTGCAGGTCGACGACGTCGGTCAGCGGGGCTTTGCCAGCCTTGATGTCCGCCGCGATGTGGTCGAGCAGGTCGATGGCTCGGGTCTGGCGGAACTCGCGATCCGGAAACTGCTTCTTCAGCTCGGCCAGCAACGCGCCGACATACGCCGCGCTGTGCTGCATCTTGCCGGACGTCTCCGTGCTCGCGTACTCGGCGGCCCGCTTCTCGTGATGAGCCCAGCCGGTGTGAATCACGATGACCGCCTTCGGCTGCAGCTGAATCCACTTCGAGATTGTCTCGACGTCTTCGGCCAGCGTCGCTCCGTAGTGCGTCTGAAACGACACGATGTCGTACTGCTTCTCCCGCAACGCCTGCGGCCACAGCGTCGACGTCTTGACGCAGGGAATCTGCGGATTCGCAAAGATAAACGGCAGGCTCTTGCCACAGTCCACATGCCACTGCACGTCCCCGTCGAGCAACGACGGCACCGTGTCCCACGTCAACGAGTTGCCGATCAGGTAGACGCTCTTCGCTTTGAAGGGCGTGCTCGCGTTTTCTTCGCCAGTGGCCGACTGCGTTACCGCGAGTGTCGCGATGGCCAGGATCAGAGTCAGAGCAATCCGATGGTTCTTCATAGCGGTCGTTTCTCGCAACGATGAGAGTGAGGATGGGGAGGCTGCACGCACTGGCCACGGGACGACGGACTTCCGTCGGACGCAGTGTAGGGCGAGGGTTCCGTTCATCCCACGGCCCAGCTGTGCTGGAGCGTCTGCGGCGTTGTTCCGATCGATCACAGGTTGGAGCGTCATCTGACTGGGGGGTATCATCGCCCAGCGATCAAACACTGGAGCAACGCCATGCCACTCCCGAAGCCATCGAACATTCAACATGCCGCCACTCGCCGGGACGCCATCCAGGCGGGGGCTCTGGGGTTGATGGGGCTCTCGACATTTCACGTAAACGCGTGGCGAAACGAAGCTGCGGCAGCGGGAACCGGCGAGAAACTTCCGAAGCCGAAGTCCGTGATCTACCTCTTTTTGACCGGAGGACCATCGCAGCACGACACGTTCGATATGAAGCCCGACGGGCCTGCCGAGTACAAGGGCGAGTTCAGTCCGATCGCCACGAACACGCCCGGCATTCACATCTGCGAGCACCTGCCGATGCTGGCTCGCCGCAGCCTCCTGTGGTCAATCGTCAGATCGCTGACGCACCGTGAAAACGGCCACGACAAAGGCACCTACGTGATGCTGACCGGCAACTCGAAGGTGCCACCAACGTTTCGCAGCAGCCAGCCGCAGCCGATCGATCTGCCAAGCATCGCGGCTATCGGCGGTTACTCGACGCAACGCCGCGGCATCATGCCGACGAGCGCGATCCTGCCGGAGAAGATTTACCACTCGAACACCGGCGTGTATCCAGGCCAGTTTGCCGGACTGCTGGGACCTGGCCACGAACCGTGGATGATCGAGTGCACCGACAAGCCGCACGCTTATCACGACTACTCGGGCGCCTTTCCGCAGTACCTGTTCAATCTGCACGACGGAGTCGCGTCGGATAAGGACGACTGGAAGTTTGAAGTCCCGCACCTGTCGCTGCAGGAAGGCGTTGTCCACACACGGTTTCACAACCGGCTGGCGTTGCTGGAATCGCTCGACGAGCAGCGTCGGCATTGGGAAGAGGCCCGGCCGATCGACAGGTACGACCGGGCGCAACGCAACGCGACCTCACTGATCGGTGATGCGAAAGTCCGAGCCGCCTTTGACGTGCGGAAGTCCGATCCGAAGAAGCTCGAACGCTACGGCGACAATTCGTTCGGCTGGTCGCTGATGATGGCCCGCAACCTGGTCGAGGCCGGCGTCAACATGGTGCAGGTCAACATGGGGAACTTCGGAAGCTGGGATCTGCACGGCAACAACTTCCCGCTGCTGAAGGACTTTCTGTTCCCGCCCACTGACCGAGCGGTCAGCGCATTGCTCGACGATCTTCAGGAAAGCGGGCTGCTGGATGACACTCTTGTCGTGATGGCGGGCGAGTTCGGTCGGACGCCGCGGATCTACAACGTCGCTCCGAACGTCTACAAGCTGCCAGGCCGCGACCACTGGGCTCCATGTCAGTCCGTGCTGTTTGCCGGCGGCGGCGTGACCGGCGGCCATGTCATCGGCTCGTCAGACCGCGACGGCGCGTACCCAACATCAGACCCGCAAACGCCTGAAAACTTCGCCGCGACGATCTACCAGGCACTTGGGATCCCGCGAACGGCTGTCTGGGAAGATGTCGGCGGACAACCCCATCACGTGTACCTGG
>JAPOLP010001098.1 GCA_029977045.1 Planctomycetota bacterium | reverse complement strand
GTTTCAGCAGTCGCCCGAGGTTCTGGTCGATGATGTCGATCATCGCGTAAATGCGAGCTTCGCGCAGCACCAGCCCCTTCTTGAGGTACTTGTCGATCAGCGCGTCGCCGCGAGCCTGTCCATCGTGACTGGTGCCGACAACCCACGGCGAGTGCGGTGCGTTCAGCGGCACGTAACAGAACCACGGCTGCTCGGTATCCCGTTCGATGAACTCGATCGCCGCGTCGGTGAAGAGGTCGGTGACGTACTTTCGAGCTTCAACCGGCTTGCCGTTATGGACGAGCTGGTCCGGGTAGTCGTACTCGTCGATGTGCCCGGCATAGTGGCCGAGAAACTCGTCAAAGCCACGATGGTGCGGCTGATACGGTGCGTACCTGCCGAGATGCCACTTGCCGAAGATCCCCGTTCGATAGCCGGCCTGCTTCAGCATCTGGGCGATCGTGACTTCGTTGATGCCCAGCGTGTCGCCGCCAAACCGCGTGTTGTAGAGCCCCGTCCGAAAGCAGTACCGCCCCGTCATCAGCCCCGCTCGCGTCGGCGCGCAAACCGGAGCCGCATAGAAGCGGGTGAAGTCAACGCCTTCGCTCGCCAGACGGTCCATCACCGGCGTCTCGATGTCCGCGTTGCCCCGCATCCCAACATCCCACCAGCCCTGATCGTCGGTCAGGACAAACAGGATGTTCGGGGCCTTTTGAGTCTGAGCCCCCAGGGCAGCCAGTGTCTGAATCAGACACAGTCCGATTGCCAGAATCTGCTTCATGTCACGTTCACTCCGCGGATGCACGAGATACCGCCCGCATCCTCGCCGCTTCGACCGCGTCGTCAACCAACAGCGGACGAGTATCCACGCCACCGGTTGACTGTTACACGTGCACTGGCTGTCGTTCGGCAAGCGAACTTTGCGGTGTTCCGCCAGCGAGTGCGACCCGCCACAGAACTGGTCAAACGCAGTTGCCGCCGACAGCCAGTGGGGCATCTTTCAGGCAGACAAGAGGCCCGCACCAGAACAGCAGCGTTGATTGACGGGCCTGATAGAGTGACTGCTGGTCGTTGTCGGATCAGTCGAGAAAGAGACGATGTTATGCTTGATAACTCTGTACGGATTTCTGCTCTGGATCTCTCGGTGAACCTCTGGGGTGTCTACAGCGGCTCGATCTGCCTCTATCGAGGGAACGTGACCCGGTGCCTCGACCTTGTCGAGGGCCTTCAGAGCCTGCGCTGGATTCGCCATCAAACACCGGATGTGCGAGTCAGCACCCCGGAGGCATCGAGAGCACCAGCAAACGACCGAGAGGATTCGTCTCGCCAGCAAGCAGATAGCTTCTGGGACGTCTACAGCGGGACGTTCTGCATTTACCGCGGCAGTCTGAGGAAGTGCATTGACCTCATCCTAAGAATGCAGAGCCTGCGGCAGATTCGACAGCGGACAACTCGGCTGCATTCCGGTATTCAACCCAGATTGCCCGGAGACATCGGAACCAACGGTCTCCCGGAATCGAATGCGGAGAACACTCGACGAGTCCTGAGCCTTATTCCGGTCTGTCCTTGAGCGGTTGATAACGAGGCAGCGAGAGCGTCACTCGCGCGCCTCCTTCCGCTCGGTTTTCCACCGACAGTTTGCCGTTGTGGCTTTCGATGATCGTTCGGCTGATCGACAGGCCAAGTCCGGTGCCTTCTGGCTTGGTCGTCACAAAGGGGTCGAAGCATGACTGAAGCAGGTCGTCCTGAAAGCCGGGGCCGCTATCGTCGAAGTGAACGAGGACAGTTTCTTCCATGCTGCAGCACGAGATGGCCAGAGATCGTTTCCTGCCGTCGGTCGCGGCCATTGCCTGAATTGCGTTGAGCATCGCGTTGACGAAAACCTGTTCGAGCAGAACGCGGTCGGCCCTGATCACGAACTCTGGTCCCGATCCGCCGTCGGTGCTGACGGCGACGCCGTACACCGCCGCTTCGTTTGATGTCAGCAGACACGCTGCCGAAACCACTTCGCCCACTTCAAACACTTCGGGTGTCGATGGGCGGCGCTGAGTGAAGCGGCGGATGCGGTGGATGATGTCGCCTGCCCGTCCGGCTTCCGTCGCAACATCCGTCAGCAGTTCGTCCAGTTCGTCGCTGCTGACATCCCCGGCGGCGATCAACCGCCGAGCCGCGGAAGCAAAGTTCGAGACGGCATACAACGGCTGATTGATTTCGTGCGCGATGCTCGACGCCATTTCTCCCAGCGCGCTGAGTCGCGCCAGATGCGCCTGCGAGGCCGCGTGAAGCTGAATCTGTTCCTGGGCCTTCCGCTGCTCGGTCAGAT
>JAPOLP010000074.1 GCA_029977045.1 Planctomycetota bacterium | reverse complement strand
CGACGTTCTGGACGCGCAGCAGGAGTGGCTGGATCGGCGAGGACGTCTGAGCTGGGCGACCGAAGAAACGGACCGGATGATCGGTGAGATGGTTGCCGAACGTGGCGACGATACCTGGCTGCGGTTGTCCGGCGTGCGTCGGCTGCGACAGAAGCAGCTTGTTGTTGCCCGTGAGCTGTATCGCTGGCGGGATCAGACTGCGGATCGGACCAATCAGCCGCTGCGTCGAATTCTGCGCGACGACCTGCTGATCGATATCGCGAAGCGACAGCCGCAATCGGAAAGCGAACTGCTGCGATCGCGCGAGATGGCTCGCCCGAACTATCGCCGCCACGCCCGGGAGATCGTCGACTGCGTCAGATACGCGCTCGATCTGCCAAAGGAAGAATGGCCGGAGACGTTCAGTTCCGGAGACTCGTCTCCCGACGAGCCGGTGCTCGGCAAGCTGCTGGCGATCGCGTTGGCGAATCGATGTGCGGAACTGGGGCTCTCGATCGGGCTGGTCGGAACGTCGAACGATCTGAAGGAGCTGGTCCGCTGGTACAACGCGGGCTGCCCCGAAGATGACCGGCCGAAGCTCGAAACCGGCTGGCGGAGCGAAGTCTGCGGCGATCTGCTGCGGCAGGTGCTGGAAGGCAAGGTCAGCCTGCGCGTCGCCGACCCGAGTTCGGATCACCCGCTCGTGTTCGAGCCGGTGGAGTAAGCCGCGTGTCGCATTTTCGCTTTGAGCTGGAACACGTCGACCCGGAAACCGGTGCGCGAGCCGGTCGCTGGATCACTCCGCACGGCGAGGTCGAAACGCCGGTCTTCATGCCGGTTGGCACTCAGGCGACGGTCAAGGGGCTGACTCCCGAGCAACTTCGGCAGGTCGGCGTCCAGAAAATCCTCGCGAACACGTATCACCTCGCGTTGCGGCCCGGTTCGGAACTGATCGCGGAACTCGGCGGCCTGCACAATTTCATGGGCTGGGACGGGCCGATCCTGACTGACAGCGGCGGGTTTCAGGTCTTCAGTCTCGCGACGCTGCGGAAGCTCGACGACGACGGCGTCTCATTCCGCTCGCATATCGACGGCAGCCTGCTCGAACTGACGCCGGAAAGTGCGATGCGGATTCAGGAGCAGCTCGGGGCGGACTGCATCATGTGCCTCGACGAGTGCCCGCCGCACGACACGCCGCTCGACCGACTGCAACAGTCCGTCGACCTGACGACGCGCTGGGCTGCCCGCTGCCGGGACGCTCACCGCCGCGAGGATCAGGCTCTGTTCGGGATCGTGCAGGGCGCGACAAACCGCGAAATGCGGGAGCGGTCCGCCGAGGGGCTGCTGCCACTGGATTTCCCTGGGTACGCGGTCGGCGGCCTGAGCGTCGGTGAGGCTCCAGCGGCGATGTATCAAACACTGGATTGGACGATTCCTCTGCTGCCGACCGACCGACCGAGGTACCTGATGGGGGTCGGGACGCCGACTGACCTGCTGGAATCTGTTCTGCGTGGCGTCGACCTGTTCGATTGCGTCATGCCAACGCGGAATGGTCGGAACGCTCTGGCGTTCACCAGTCAGGGCAAGGTGCGACTGCGGAACGAGAAGCATAAACGCGACGATTCGCCGCTCGATCCGGAGTGCGAATGTCCCTGCTGCCGGCAGTTTTCGCGAGCGTATCTGAGACACCTGTTCCTCACGAAAGAGATGCTCGGGCCGATCCTGCTGTCCTGGCATAACATCGCTTTCTACCAGAAGTTAATGCGGGATTTGCGGTCGGCGATCCTGCGTGGAGAGGCGGCGAGCTTCCGTTCCAATCAACTTGCCCGGTGGAATCCGTCTCCCTAAGATGCCGCGCTTCATTTCGGCGGAATCGGCGGAAAGTCGCGTTTTTGCGCGGCTGCGAACGGTCCTGATCGAAGTCTTCGCGGCGACACGCAGCCCCTCACCATGGCGGCGGAGCAGGTCCCGGAGTCTTCACTGGCCCTTCGCCCGTCCCGCAGAATGCCCTCGCACGACGAGGGTGTTTGCTTTTCTGCGGAACGGAAAGACTCGACGAGAACTCCACCGAACCGGTCTATCGAGAGCAAATGGACTAACAGGAAGCTTCCCGGTCCGAACTGCTCGACGAACACGTAAAGCGATCGCTGATGAATTCGTTCCTGGCCAATCTCTGTCTGCTTGCGGAAGAAGCCGCGCCCAAAGCCGGCGATGCCCCGCTGGGCCAGATGTTCATTCCGCTGATGCTGATGGCGGTCGTGTTTTACTTCCTGATCCTGCGCCCGCAGACGAAGGAACGGAAAAAGCACGACGAGTTGGTTGGAGCATTGAAGAAAAACGACCGCGTGATCACGGCGGGCGGGATCGTCGGCACCGTGGCGAACGTCACTCCCGATTCCAACGAGATCACGATCAAGATTGACGATAACACTCGGATTCGCGTGCTGAAGTCGCACATCAATGTGGCTCCGGCCGATCCGAAAGACTCAAAAGATTCGTAGGGTGCTCGCAACGCACCGCGATAGTTTCAGACATCAGACACGATTCAGTTGGTGCTATTCACGCACCCTACTCCTAAGGATTCATCAATGCTCTGGCTTCTGGCACAGCAGGTCGAGCAGGCCGCTCCGGCTCAGCCTCAGGCAGCATCCGGCTGGCTGATCTTCTGGTTGATTCTTGGCGTCATCTTTCTGCCGTACATCGTCGGGTCGGCACTTGCCCATGTGCTGAAACTCAAGCAGTTCAGCAATCGGTTCGGAACGATCCTGTTCGCCCTCGCCGCGACACTGATTCCAGTCGCCTACCAGCTGGGCAGCGGCAAGGAGTTCAAGGACTGCTTCCGGCTGGGTATTGACCTGAAAGGTGGAACGAACCTCGTTTACCAGGTCGACCGGGCAGAGCTGGCGAAGATGGAGGCTGCCGACGGCGAATCCAAGGACCTTGACGGCTCACTGAACAACATGGTTGGCGCAATCGTTCGCCGTGTGAATCCGTCAGGTACCGAGGAAGTCACGGTTCGCCGAGTGGGAGTTGACCGAATCGAAGTCATCATTCCGGGAGCCGATCAGGCTTACACGGAAGAAATGAAGGCACGAATCACGAAGCTCGGAACGCTGGAATTCCAGATCCTGGCCGCTAAGGAAAACCCGGAACATCGAGAACTGATCGGTACGGCCAGCGAGCTGCCAAAGACGCTGACCGACACGGACGTCGTTGCTAACGGAGTCGTCGCTGCACGCTGGGTGACCGTTGCCGATGGCGAGTCTGTCGGTCCTGGTGGCGGAGAACTGCTGCAAGGCCTTCTTCGCGAAGTCACGACAAAGAACTCCGACAACGAAGACGTCACGGTACAGCAGGCCCTCGTCGTCCTGACACCGAAGAGTGACGAAGTCACTGGTAAGTTCCTCACGCGAGCATCTGAGCAGATGGATCCGACCGGCCAGATGGTGGTCGGTTTCCGATTCGACACGACGGGAGCCGCTCGTTTTGGCCGCCTGACCGAGAAGTACCGTCCGACCGACGCCGAGCAGCGATACCGGCTGGCAGTGCTGCTCGACGGCAAGATTCAGACGGCTCCGGCGCTTAACGAGCCGATTTACGGCCAGGGGCAGATCAGTGGTAACTTCACCCGCGCGGAAGTTCGGCAGCTTGTCGACGTCCTGAATGCTGGTGCTCTTGACGTTCCGCTGAACACGACGCCGATCAGCGAGTTCACAATCAGCCCGCTGCTGGGAGCCGACGTCCAGCAGAAGGGCGTCACCGCGATCACGATCTCCGCGGTGATGGTTGTTGCCTTCATGGCAGTCTACTACCTGAAGGCAGGCATGATTGCGGTCCTCTGTCTGCTGGTGAATCTTGTGCTCATCATGGGCACGATGATCTTCGTGCAGGGCACGTTTACGCTGCCGGGTCTTGCCGGCCTGGTCCTGACGATTGGTATGGCGGTCGACGCGAACGTGCTGATCTTTGAGCGTATCCGTGAAGAACTGGCCCGCGGCGCCAGTGTCCGAATGGCTGTCCATAACGGCTTCGACAAGGCCTTCAGCGCGATTGTCGACTCAAACATCACCACGCTGATTGTCGCAATCGTGCTGTTCATGATCGGTACTGACCAGGTCAAGGGATTCGCCGTCACGCTGTTTATCGGCATCGTGATGAGCATGTTCTCGGCCCTGTATTTTGGCCGGACAGTGTTCGAGGTTCTCGATCAGAAACGCATTCTGAAGAACCTGTCGATGCTCTCGATCGTGAATTCGCCGAACATCGACTTTGTCGGCAAGCAGAAGCTCGCTCTGACGTTTTCTGGTGTGCTCATTCTTGGCGGTCTGGCGACGTTCTTTGCTCGCGGCAACGATAACCTCGATATCGACTTCCGTGGTGGCACGATGGTGACGTTCGAGTTCGAGCAACCGCAGTCACAGTCAGACTTCCGCAGCCTGCTTGAAGACAAGTTTGACTCGGGCATTACGATCGAACGTTTGACGACGGAAGGTGAGTCCCAGCAGGCTGAAGCTGGCGTTCGCTGGCGACTGAGAACGGTCAACGACAATACCCGCGAGGTTCAGGCGGGCATCGCTGAAGCACTGGGCGGTCTGAAGCTGAAGAAAGTGTCGATGTCGGCATCGGATGTCACTCCGATCGCGGAAGCTGCCCCTGCTGAAGACGCTGGTGATTCGGAAGCAACTCCGGCAAAACCTGTGTCGGCGTTTGCCGGTGGCCTGCAGTCGACGCTGACCTTTGAAAGTGAGAACTCCAGCAGCGAAATCTCGCTGGTCACTGCCGTTGAGAATCTCAACGAAGCGATTCGGGCGCTGCCTGATGCGGCCACTCGGTACCCGGAGCCTGCCGCTCTTTACCGCCTGACTGGTACCGCTGGCCAGGGCGTCACTGCCGAAGAAGGCCAGGTTCAGACCTTCAGCAAAGTGCTGCTCGAAGCTCGTCCCGATGGACTGCCGCAGGCTGATCTGGAAGCGGTCCTGACGGCTGTCGAACAGAAGATGGACAGGACACCGCTGTTCGAGGAAGTCACGACCTTCTCGAAATCCGTCGGCGGGGAGATGCAGCAGCAGGCGTTTCTTGCCATGACCCTCAGCCTGGCAGCGATCATCATCTACATCTGGCTGCGGTTTCAGCGGGTTACGTTCGGCTTTGCCGCTGTCGTCGCTCTGGTCCATGACGTTGCTGTCGTTCTTGGATCAGTCGCGCTTGCATCGTCGATCAGTGGGTCTGGCATTGGTTCGTTGCTGGCCTTCAACGACTTCAAAATCAACCTGCCGATGATCGCAGCCTTCCTGACGATCGTCGGGTACTCGCTGAACGACACGATCGTCATCTTCGACCGGATTCGTGAAGTTCGTGGCAAGAATCCGGCGCTGACGACGGACATGATCAACACCAGCCTGAATCAGACGCTGTCTCGAACCCTGCTGACCTCGCTGACCACATTCATCGTGGTGGCGATTCTGTACGGCTTCGGTGGCGAAGGAATCCACGGATTCGCATTCTGCCTGCTGGTCGGAGTCGTCATCGGAACGTACAGCTCGATCTTTGTTGCCAGCCCGGTGCTGCTGTGGCTGATGAATCGAGCCGACCGCCTTCCGGCGACTGCTTCGACACAACGCTGACGCCCGGCGACGGTACGAATTCCAGTTTTGAATGCCCTGTCACTTTTCGGAGTGGCAGGGTTTTTGTTTGAATGGATCCATTGAGTTCAATCTGGTTCCGTTCTCTCGCGGGAAATCGGTACGGCGGAATGCGCAGTTTCTGGGTCAAACGCGGCGAGTGGGTGATCGGTCCCGTGACCGAACAGCAGATTCGCCTGATGGCCAGCCAGCAGTGGTTTCGGTCGACGGATCAGATCGGAGGCGGCGAGAGCGGACCGTGGGCTGATGCTCAGAAAGTTGTTCCAGGGGAAGCATTCAATTTGGAGCTGACGACTCAGCGAGAATCGATCCTCGAACCTGCGCGCCCGATGAGTTCGCGTCGGTCGTTCGAAGAGCGACTTCAATCCGGCGACAAAGCTCGGCCTTACGTTCATACAGAACAGGCGAAGCCATCTGGCGCTTCAGCAGCGGACTCTGAAGCGCCGCCCGCCTGGTTTCGACGCAGCGAGAAACAGCAGAACCTCAGAGCGTCCGAAGACCGTGATCGCAAGATGGCAGAGGACTCGCATATCGACTTCGAGATTCCTCCCGATGCGAGTGACGAGATTGCGGCACACAGCCTGAAGGCGATCGACTTTCCGATGGAAGGTCCTGGCAGTACTGAGAATTGTTCCGGAGACTTGCCGCTCGTCGACGATCTGTTCGGAGTTGGTCCACCGCTGACCAACACGGAACCTTCCGGTCGTTTCGAGACGGCAGAGTTCGACTCAACTTCGAGAAATGCTGCCTCAGCAGACGCTGCCGGGATCGAGGATCGTCCGAGATCTGGTTCAGGTCGCCGGACCGCCTCTGGCGACTGGAACTTCGATCTCGCGACGGGACTCGCATCTGCCGGTGAAGACTCAGAGGCCGTCTCGCATCGGCGTAAGAAAACCACTGTTGCGCTGCCGGATGTGCTGGAAGTCGATGACGGCGAGGTTCCGCACCGGAAGCCAGTCACCGATTGGGAACTCGTTGTTGGCGATCTGCAGATTGAGGATGGGGCCGAGTCAGAAGCAGAGTCTGGAGCTTATGTCCCAGTACACTTTGAGCTTTCGGTTCATAATCTGAAGACTGGCAAGGTGCTTTCAGCTGCCGAGTCAGCGGCGTCCGCGGAACTCGATTTTGCCCGTCTGGCGAACCTTGCTGCCGGTGATCCGGCAGTGTCCCGATCTGAATTGCCCGCCGCTCAGGTCAGCAAACCGCCGCCCTCGACCATATCGTCTGAAGAGCGTTCGCTGCGGCGGTCGATCGGCAGCGAATCTTTCCAGACGCAACTATCGGTCCTGCATCTGACGATTGGCCTGCAGTCGTGCGTCCTGTCGGCGGTCGTCAACACGTTACTCTATCTCGCACTTCGCCGGTTGTTCTTGCTTTCGACCGAAACGTTCTTCCCCTGGGGAACCGGTTCGCTGGAAGTACTCGAAGGTGCTGATCTTGCCCTTGCGGGTACGGCAATGGCCATCACATTTGCCCTTCCGTTTCTGGGGCTCAGCTACCTGATCCGCGTTGACGGACAAGTTCTCTTCTATCTGATCTCGCTGGGCGGCGCGCTCATTCCTGCGATCGCGATCGGGTCTGGAACTGTGAATTCTCAGGCTGGCGCCGTGTGTGCCTGCCTGCTGCTGGCTTTGCCCGCTGTCGTTTCGGCTGTGTTGTGCGGACTCCTTGCGGCTAAGAGTGCTGATAAAACGTTGCAGCAACTGCTCGCTGGAAGCGCCGGTGTCGGAATTCTCCTCGCCGTGTCGATCGGCTTTGCGGCTCCGGATTTCAACATCGAATATCTGCTGCGTGAGCTTCCGCCCGAGTTGCATGTGGATGGTGGCCTGATTTATGTCGTGTTCCTGTTCTACTCGGTGCAACTGACGCTGCTGTACTTCGTCGTTGCCCGCATCGCGAAATTCTGCCTGGACGAAGTGACACAACAGTTCGTCGCCCAGCACATGCATTTTCACTGGATGCTGACGATGGCCGCTTTCACGCTGGTTGGGGCCGTTCATGCCCGGCTGGCAACCGGCTGGGGAGCCGCGCCGATTCTGCTCGGCGGCCTGACGGCTGTTGTCTCGCTGGGTTTCAACCTGTGGTCACTCGTCGGCCATCTCGAACCGCGTTTGGATCGCCTGCGGGTCGACGATTGAGACCTGCTGGATCGTGCCCCTGTTGTGTGGACCTTCAAAGCCGCGTCAGATCAACGCATGGCTTGCCTGGGAAGAAATCCAGTCCGAGGTTTGCTGTCGACGGCGGCAGCAGTCAATCAGCCGACTCGCTGCGCAGCAGAGCGAAGAAGGCGCCAACCGGGTCCGCGTGAACGGAGATGCGACCGACGCCGGGGATGTCCTGCGGTGTCAGGAAGACCTGGCCGCCGAGAGATTCGATCGTTCGCAAGCGGGCATCGACATCGTCGACGTGGAAGTAAGTCAGCCAGTTGGGTGGAGCTTCGGCGTCATCCGGCATCGACATGATTCCGGCAACGTCCTGCTCTCCGGACCGAAACACCGTGTAGGTTCCCATGCCCTCGATCGGTTGCTCGACCGACGACCAGCCGAAGACCGAGCAGTAGAAGTCGCGAGCCGCAGCGACATCCTTTGTCAGCAGTTCGTTCCAGGCTGGGCGACCGATGATGGGCTCATCGGGTAGATTGATCTGCTTCTGCACGCTGAAGGGTTTGAGTACTGCTCCCTGCGAATCCTGCACGATGGCGAAACGGCCAACCTGCGGAACATCGATTGCTGGCACAAGACAGTTGCCCCCGAGATCGACGGTCCGCTTCACCGCCGCATCGCAGTCCTCTACGGCGACATAGCCAATCCAGTGCGAGGGGATTCCGGACTCTTCCGGCACGCCAACGACCCCGCCAATGTCCTGCCCGGCAACCTCAATGACGTGGTACTGAGAGGCCCCGCCCGTTTCGAGTTTCTCGATCGACCATTCCGGAAACAGCTTTCCGTAGAAGTCGGCGGCGCTGTCAACGTTTGTCGTGATCAGATCGTGCCAGACAAACCGGCCCAGAATCGAAGCGTCAGTAGCCATGTGTCAGGCCAGTCGTTCAGAGTTCGTTACTCGGCCACTTGAAATACCGGCGTGTCCGGAACGTCGTCGAATTCGGTGTCCGCGATGAACAGGCAGCCGGCGTTGGTGTGTCGGGCCTGCTGCTCCGGCGTCATGCCTTCGTCGGCGGTTGTCAGGACCAGTTTGACGGAGCCATCAATGCGGACGAGTTGCGGGCAGGTGACTCGCGGTGACTTTTCGACCGCCCAGACGGCTTCGAGAGACCCATCCTGCAGCGAATACTGCCGGGCGGCTCCGAAGTCGACATCCGCCGGGTTGTAGAACGCGATGATGACCGACTGGCCGTCCGGCGTGGCGATCATGCCGTCGGGGAAGTCGCTCTGCGAAGTCAGGTCGACGACAACTTCTGGTTCAGAGAGTTCGCCTGCCGCGACGTTCAGCGAGTAGCGGACAACCTGCTTCGTCGGCGTGTCGATATCGAGCAGCGTGACGATGTCGCCGTCACCGAAGATGACTTTGCCGTTCGAGCAGACCTGGTCGCTCCGCAGCTTGATTGTCTGCCTGTCGGACCGCCGCCACAGATACAGCCCGGCTTTCTTTTCGGTAAACGTTACGTCCTTGCAGCCGAAGACGAGGCCGCCGGAAAACGCGACGCCGTCGTTGACAATCGTGCCGTCGACTCCGATTTCGAGGGGCTCGGTCAGCGGCGTCCAGCTCGCGTCTTCGATCTGGAACAGACCGACTTCGCGTTCAAGTCCAATCACGAACTCGCCGTCGCGATGCGTTGGAAACGCGAAGCCTGGGCGTCCCGGCAGCGCGATGTTTCGATTCGTTCCGACTGCCAGGTCGAGCAGGTTGAGCGAACCAACAGACTGCTCCACGCCGTGCTGAATCGAGACCCAGCTCAGCAGTCCATCACCGTTGGGGTACGGACCTTCCGGTAGAAACCGCTGCTCGGCAGTTTCCGGCCGAAACAGCAAACGCGTCGAAAATTCCTGCATCACTTCTTCTCGTTGAGGTCGAATCGCAGCGGGAATCGGAACCGGTGCGAGGACGGGCAAACACGATCTGAACGGCACTGAGTACCGGGCGGCACAGTGTATTGGTCTGTCCGTACAAAGCGATCGAGTCACACCCCGTCTGGAAGCTGCTGAAAACCGCTGAAGCGTGAGGCCTTATTCGTTCTTTCCGGCCGAGATCGCGTTCGCGTTCTGCAGAGCCAGCAGCGGGTAGGCCGTGCCGCTGTACGTGATGAAGTGCCACTTGTCGGTGTTCAACGAGCGGGTCCACCAGCGACCGGACTCGCGCTGGTTCTTCCGGATCCAGTCGAGCCCGCGCTGCAGTTCGGGGCTGTTGCTCGACATGCCGGATTCCTGCAGCACCAGCAGAGCGAGCCCGGTCATGTGGCCGTCGCTCGGCGGCGAGGCAAACTCGGGCTCGGCTCGCAACTTCGCCGCACGATTGCCTTCGCCCCACTGCTCGGGTTCGCCGAACTGGCGGATCGACCAGCCACCGTCGGCCTGTTGCTTCGAGAGCAGCAGCTTCGTGGTTTCGGCTTTCTGATCAGCGTTGAGGATTCCGTCGAGCCGCAACGCCGTCCACAACCGCAGAATGCGCGCGTAATCGTGAGGCGTTGCTGTTTCGCGGATGTATTTTTTCAGCAGATCGATGCGGCCTCGGACGGCGTCGTCTGCGGGCAGCGACTCAACCCAGCCGGGTGCCGAGGCGACAGCCATCGCTGCCATGTGAGCTTCCTGATAGGCACTCGACTCAAACGGAGGCCAGCAGGTCAGCGAGAACCAGGTGCCTTCGTCGTTCTGCAGTTCGAACATCAGCCGCAGCGCCTGATCGGTCTCCGGCGAGAGCTGCTTTGAGACATGCGCGTCCCATTCGGCCAGACCCGCCGCGATGTAAATCACCTGTGCCGGCCGAGTGCCGCCGCGTTTCAGCTTCCGCGTCTCCTGCTCGCTGAGCATTCTCAACTGGCTGACGAAGAAGTCGCGGGTTGCGGTGCCCGGCGTCCCCAGCGTCGGCGTCAATGCCGGGCGGATGAAGAGGTACGTGCCGTTGGTGTGGCAACTGACGCAGTTCCGCTGCTGGCCCCAGGCAACCGATCCGTGATCAAGATGCTGGCTCGCTTTTTCGAGCGAAAACGCAATCACGGGTTCGTCCGCGGTGGCCGGCGAAACTTTGATCTCGCCGGCTTCGTACTGCGGAGCGGGATCGTCCGCGGAAACAGCTCGCGAAAACACGAGGGCAACAAGACCAGTAACCAGCAGAGCCGAGGCGCGACGCATGTTGAATCTCCTGTGAATTGTCAGGCCGGCCAGATGCCGAACGTTGCCAACGATAGCGTCCTCACCGCCGAAAACGCTCGCGAAGCTGCTGTTCGAGTTTTCGGACGGTTTCCCTCTGCTGCTGATCACCAGCCAGGTTGATGGTCTCCCGCGAATCGTTTTCGTGATCGTAAAGCTCGCGCGCGACAACCTCGCCGCTGCTGACTTCTTCCCACAGAACGAAGCGGTAACGATTCGTCCGGAGAGCCCGGCCCATAAAGCGGTCGCCGAATCGCGAGTACTGGCTGAGCGCGACTGACTCGGCATTTTTGTGCGGCTGTCGCAAAACATCGACAAGGCTCTCGCCTTCGAGATGCGTTGGCGTCTCGACGCCAGCGAGGCTGCACAGCGTCGGGGAGAGGTAGACGAGTTCGGCGATCGTTTGAGTACGCGCGGGAGCGGTACCGGGAACGGACATCAGCAGCGGCACGCGCGTCGCTATCTCGAAGTTCGTCATCTTGCCCCAGGCACTCTGCTCGCCAAGATGCCAGCCGTGATCGGACAGCAAAACAACGATCGTGTTGTCGCGACGCCCCGACGCCTGCAGTTCGTCAAGCAGCTTCCCGATCTGCGCATCGACATATGAGATGCAGGCCGCGTAAGCGTGCAGCAGCTCGAGCTGCAGTTTCGTTTCGATCGGCCCGTGCTTCGGCACGCCGAGATAGCTCCGCATCTCGTACCCGTTCCAGTCGATCGCCTGCTGCCGGTTCGGCGGATTTGGCATCGTCAGGCCGATCTTTCTCGCTGATCCGACATAGCCGTCTGAGTTAAACCAGGCCATCACTGGCGAACTGGCTGTCGGTTGTGGATTCGCCGCCAGCCAGGTTTTGTCAGGCTGATACAGATCGAAGTACCGCTGCGGAGCGACGAATGGCAGATGCGGACGACGGAAGCCAACGGCCAGAAACACCGGCCCGTCGGACGTTCGGTTCCGCATCGTCTGCAGCACTTGCTGAGTCATCCGGCCCGCAAAGAGGTGATCGTCCGCGACGTCGGGACTCTGCATGACGGGGCAGGCAAGGCGTTCAGCAATCGTTGTCGGCTTTGTCGGATTGTTCTCGTCGGTGATTTCCCACATCTCTCGATCGCGGCCGGGTGACGACGGGGTAGACCAGTCGTCCGGCGAGTCCCAGCCGTCGTGATAGATCTTCCCGAAACTCTGCGTGTGATAACTGTGCCGCTTGAACCAGCGGGCCAGCGACACGGCATCGGGTCGCCTCTGGCGGAAGTCGATGACGTCCTTTTCGTTGTTGCTGAAAACGCCGATCGCGTCCGGTCGCAGTCCTGTCATCAGCGACAGCCGCGACGTTCCGCACTTCGCGTACTGGCAGTACGCTCGATCGAAAACAACGGCCCGCTTTGCCAGCCGGTCGATGTTCGGCGTTTGAATCCGAGTATCGCCATAGCAGCCGAGCATTGGTCGCAGATCGTCGACAGCGATCAGCAGAATGTCCGGTCGGTCGGCGGCTGCAGGCCGAGTTATGCAGAAGACCAGCAGTGACGCGAATAAACGGGCAATCGGCTTCATTTCAGGGGCCTGTTATCATTCGTAATCGGTGGGTGGCCGGGGCTGGACTGAACTTGCGAAGGAAGCCCCGGTCGAATTTCTTCGGGGCTTCGCTCGTACCTCACTCCAGCCCCGGCCATCCGTATGCGATGCCACTTGGGTCGTCACTCTTCCAGCAGACGCAGAAAGATCCGGTTCAGCCGCAGCAGTTCGTCACCTTGAGCATCAACAACTTCTGCCTTCAGCACTGCGGCACCGGGTTGCAGCTTGAGAGTGCCGACGGGAACCCGCTCGAAGACGTCGGCGGTTGGCGTCGGAGGTGGATTGATTTCGAGGGACGAATCGCCGGCCTGCAGTAGCAGCGTGCCCTGATGGCGGCTCAGGCGACCGTAGCTGATTTCGACGGCGTAACGT
>JAPOLP010000658.1 GCA_029977045.1 Planctomycetota bacterium | reverse complement strand
CGCGAGAGCCTGCTCGACAAACCGCGGCACGACCATGCCGTACTGCCCGCGCTGGCGAGGCCCGACGGTGTTAAACAGCCGAACGATGGCGACTGGCAGCCGCGTCTCTTTCCAGTGAGCGAGCGCGAGGAACTCATCGAGTGCTTTCGCGCAGGCATACGCCCAGCGATGTTTCGTTGTTGCCCCTTCGACGCGGTCGTCGTCCTCGCAGTACGGCACCTTGGTCGACTTGCCGTAAACCTCGGACGTCGACGTGATCAGTACTCGGTTGCGATAGCGTCGCGCGAGACGCAGGACGACTTCGGTTCCCTGGTAGATCGTGTCGATCGTCGCGACCGGCTGCTCCATGATCAGCCGCACGCCGACAGCGCTGGCCAAGTGGTAGACCGTGCCGCACTCCTGCATCAGCTTCTGCATCAGCGACACGTCCTGAATCGTGTCGACGTACAGGCGGAAGTTCGGATTTGTTTCGAGATCCGCGACGTTGCTGTGCAGCCCCGTCGAGAGGTTATCGATCACGGAAACCTGTCGACCGGCATCGAGCAGCGCCCGAGCCAGATGGCTGCCGATAAACCCGGCACCTCCAGTGATCAGCACATGGTTATCGCGGTCCATCCGGGTTTCCTCAGATGCAGAGTCTCAGATTTCAAATCGCGGGATTTCAGATTTCGCAGCCGCAGATCCTGCCGAGTGACGCCGGCTCTGTCACGGCCCAACTCGCGGCCACTGGAAGCCGTCCGGGTTTTGAGGGCACGCGGCCCGAATATCTGGAGTTGCTGACTACGAAGCTGCGGGTCAGGCAGTCTGTGCGGCTGGGCTTCCGCAGGCGAGACGTCGGGACTTTTGCTTTCGCGACAGATAATCAAAAGATTGGCGAGCCGTGGCCGTGAGCCCACCGGTTTCAGCGTCTCCAGAAACCTCAGCCTTACGGCCACGGCTCGCCTGAAACACCTCGCTCGACACCTCAACGAAAACCGCCCCGCGACTCGAATGCGTGCCGCGGGGCGGAGGTCAGTGGTGATTGCCGCCAGCGTCGAGAGCCGACGGCAGGACGCGATCAATACTCGCGTTTCTTCGTGATGCCCGGCAGCGGGATCGGGTACTTGCCGTTGGGCAGCTTGGCCAGCGGAGCCGGGCCGCCGAGAACCAGCTTGTCGGCATCCGGTGCGAACTCGTGCTCATGGTTGAGCATCTCGTCGAGCGTGATGACCTGGCCGGTGTGAGCGGCGTGCCGGCCCATCGCAGTGACGAGGCTCGCCATCGCACCGCGTTCGACTTCGTTGTACGGCGTGTCGTTCTTGATTGCCGTGACGATGTCTTCCCACTCGACCTGGTAGGGATTCGGCTCAGGCTTGTCGTAAGCCCAGACGAGCTTGTCGTTGTCGATGCCACCGTCGCCCTTGTCGACTTTGTAACCGCTGAAGATGCGGCTCTTTGCCGGGACGTGGCCAGCCGACGAGAAGATGACCGAGCCCTTCGTGCCCTGAGCGTAGGTCGCGAAGTCCTGATGGCAGCCGGCGATCGTGCGACCACTGACGTTCATCTTCGTGCCGTCCTCGAACGTGTACTCGATCGAGTAGCTGTCGAAGTTCTGGTCGATATCGTCGCCGCGGTAGTGGCGTCCGCCCGAACCCTTGGCTTGAACCGGCCAGGCGTTCTTCAGCCAGCAACCTTCGTCGATGTTGTGGATCAGGAAGTCGCTGACTGCTCCACCGCTGGCCCACAGAAATGCGTGGAAGCGGCGAATCTGCCATTCGAGATCGCCCATGCCGTCAGGAGCCGGACCGGTTGCAGCTGAACCAGTCGGCCCCGCCATGCGGTAAGCTCGAATGTTGAGCACGTCGCCGATCGCGCCGTCGTGGATCCGTTTGGCGGCTTCGCCTCGCGACAGACAGTGGCGGCACATCAGGCCAACGCCGACCTTCAGGTTCTTTTCGATGGCCTTCTTGTTGAGTTCCAGCATCTTGCGGGTCGTCGGACCTTCGGTCGCGATCGGCTTCTCCATGAAGACGTTGAGGCCTTTTTCGATCGCGTACGAATAGTGGACCCAGCGGAAGACCACCGGCGTTGTCAGGATGACGATGTCACCTGGACGCAGAACATCCATCGCCTTTTTGTAAGCATCGAAGCCGATGAACCGCGTGTCGTCGGTCACCTTGAACTTGTCACCGTGCTTGTTTTTCAGAGCGTTGAAGCTGGTGCTCTGACGGTCCGCGAACACGTCAGCCATCGCGACAACCTCGACGCGACCTGCTTCAACACTCATGGCATTGTCGGCGGCTCCCGTTCCGCGGCCACCACAGCCGACCAGGGCGACGCGAATCGTCTCGTCGCCCTGCGCGTAAACATGGCGTCCGGCAGCACCAACCAGAGCCGCAGCTCCAGCAATGCGGCCCGAGTTCTTCAGAAAGTCGCGACGCGAAGCGTTCGCAGGTGACTTGTCAGACATGGTGAGGTCTCCAGATCGAGAATGAGATTATGAGTTTGGACGGAAGGTGCCCGGCATGAGCAGTCACACAGAACTCGCGTCGTTGCGGGCGGAAAACAAATGATGGGCGGCGGAAGAGAAAATCGCCAGCCGCCGGCGTCTTGCCTCAGTCGAACTTGCGGGCACTCTCGGCGTCCGCCTTCGGAAAGTCCTTCGGAATTTCCTGCGTGACCTTGCCGGTCGCGGCCCATTCGGTACCTCGTTGCAGCGAGACAATGAAGCCAACGCACTCCTGCGAGTAATCAGCGTGTCCCATCGGCGTGTGGAAGACGCGGCCTTCACCGTAGCGAATCGTCATCAGCATTGGTTCGTGACGACCTGTGCCGCCGAAGTCCTCGCTGGCGTAAGCGGTCGCGAGAATCTCCATGTTCGCCGCCGGGCCGCGCAGCTTGTCGTACAGTTCGTCCTTCGAGTGCAGCCACTCGCGAGGCATCCCTTTCGTGATCGGGTGCGACGGATTCCGAACAACCAACGAGAAGGGATGCTGGCTGCCGTGATGCCCGCCGCCGCCTTTTGATTCGTCGCGGACGAGCTTGCCATCGTCGTCGAGGTACACGTACGGGCCGCTTTTCTCATTCCGACCGCCCCAGCCGCCCAGGCCGATCATCTCGTTGTACTCGGGCCAGTCGCCGAACGAGTTATCCGCTGCGTGAATGATGACCAGTCCGCCACCACCTTTGACGTACTTCACGAACGCGTCCTGAGTCTCCTGCGGCCAGGGAGCTGCCCCGTGACCGAAGTTCGAGATCACGACGTCGTACTTCGAGAAGTTGGGTTTGAAGTCCGGGTCGGATTTCGCTGGTTTCACGGGAGTCGACTCGATCCCCGGAAGCGGGTACTTCTTAATCAGGTCCTCGCCGTTGACCGTGAATTTCGTCCGCGCGACATCGACGGAGAAGAGTCCGGTCTCTTCGAGGTACGACTTCATCATGACCGTCGTCTTCGGCCATGCTCCGTGGTTGTTCTGCCCGTCAATGATGAGAGCCTTCATCGGAGCCGCCGCCAGCGTCGAGCCAGCAAATGAAGCGGCCAGCAGAGCGACCGCGATCCTCACACAATTACGCAACGACATGAGCTGTTTCCTTCTGCAATCGGGATCAACCGGTTAGTTTCGGCCTGTTCGGACCGCCGCCGAGTATAGGCCGGCAGGATTCCGCGGTCATGTGTCGGGGCGTCGGCCTGCCGACTGCGAATGTCTGGCGGGCCGACAACCGGACACCAGGTTTCTGACGAAAGGTAGCTTCGTCGTGAAAAACGAGCTTGCAGGATCGCGAACGATGGGACGTCGGACATTTCTGAGGGACGGCACGCTGGTGCTGACTGCTGCGGCGACCGGGGCGTCGCGGCTGCTGGCGGCTGATGCAAAACCAGTCAAGGTCGGGCTCATCACCGACCTGCACTACGCCGATAAGCCGCCGCGAGGCTCACGCCACTACCGCGAGACTCCCGACAAGCTGGCCGAAGCCGCTGAGCAGTTCCGGAAAGACAA
This sequence comes from Planctomycetota bacterium, assembly GCA_029977045.1. Classification (GTDB taxonomy): domain Bacteria; phylum Planctomycetota; class Planctomycetia; order Planctomycetales; family Planctomycetaceae; genus JAPOLP01. Next base: position 151 of record JAPOLP010000658.1, on the reverse strand, counting down.
GCCCGCGTTTCTCGTCGAACTGGGTGACTTCATCGACGCGGCAGATTCGGTCGACGTCGAACTCGTATACCTGAAGCGAATCAACCGCGACTTCGAGCCCATCTGCCCGCAGCGGCATTACGTGCTCGGCAACCACTGCGTCGACACGCTG
>JAPOLP010001132.1 GCA_029977045.1 Planctomycetota bacterium | reverse complement strand
GAGCCTCGTCGTCATGCAGGCCAAGGCGCTGCGGAGCGCTGTCGACAGCGGCCTCGAAGTCCGCAGCGACGTCATTCAGCTCGCCATTCAAAGCGTCCGGCAGAAGTACCGGGCCGCCAACGGGGCACGGAATCTCGACGACCCGCGGATTCAGGAAGGCCCCGGCCAGTTCACTTACGACGGCCACAACGGCACGACCGCGATGGCCGCCGCCGGCGTTGTCTGCCTGCAGGAGTTCGGCCAGTACGACGACTGGCGGATCCCGAAGAACATGGACGTCATCTCACAGGCGGTGAAGGAACTCAAACCGCCGCGAGCCGGAGATGGCCGCGTCGCCTTCGATGCCTACACGCTCTATTACGTCGCTCAGGCGCTGTATCAGGTCGGCGGCAACTGGTGGAAAGAGTGCTACCCGCTGCTGCGAGACAATCTGGTCACCGCTCAGATCCGCAAACCCAGCGACGTTTCCGAAGACGGCGCCTGGCGGGATCCGCGATACGTGACGGGTGGTCGTCCCAGCCTCCTGTTCGGAACGTCGGTCGCCAGTTTTCTGCTGGCGATCCCCAACCGCTATCTGCCGATCCTGCAGGAAGGCAAGATCGAAAGCGTCCGTAAGCAGTTCTGACGACCGCAAGACACTGATGTTTCAACGAATCCAACAACTGCTGGAACTGATCCGCTTCAGCCATACCGTCTTCGCTCTGCCCTTCGCGCTGCTGGCGGCGGCGATGGCGTGGTTCCGACCGGATACCGAATTCCGCTGGCTGGACCTCGTCGGCATTCTGCTCTGCATGGTCTTTGCCCGTTCGGCCGCGATGGCATTCAACCGCGTCGTCGACGCCGGCATTGATGCCGGGAACCCCCGCACCGAAGGCCGTCACATTCCGGCAGGGCTGCTATCGAAGAAGTCCGTTGTCGCCTTCACGGTCTTCTGCTCCGTCGCGTTCGTCGCGTCAACGCTGATCTTTCTGCCGAAGCGTCTGCCGATCACGCTGTCAGTGCCCGTGCTGCTGTTTCTGCTCAGCTACTCATACGCGAAGCGCTTCACCGCGTGGTGCCACTACTGGCTGTCGACGGCGCTGATGCTCTCGCCCGTCTGCGCGTGGATTGCCGTCCGCGACGAGATCGCCTGGCAGCCATTTCTGCTCTCGGCGGTGATTTTCTTCTGGGTGGGCGGTTTCGACATCATCTACGCCTGCCAGGACGCCGACTTCGACCGCGAGAAGAAGCTGTTCAGTCTCCCTTCGCGGTGGGGCATCCCGACGGCCCTGCGGATCGCGATGCTCAGCCACCTGATCACGATCGGGTGCCTGTTCTCGCTCTGGCACTTTGGCGGCTTCGGAACCGTCTTTCTCGTAGGAGTGATCGCGGTTTCCGCACTGCTGATCTACGAACATTCGCTCGTCCGCCCCGGCGATCTGACGCGAGTCAACATCGCGTTCTTCAACGTTAACTCAATCGTCAGCCTGGGCCTGCTGATCGTCGGCCTTACCGACCTGATCGTGTCACGGAACTGAAGCAAGCACTCTCGTTTGACCCGAAGCCGCAGGCGATGGCGTCTTTGTTTTGGCGAAACGCCGTCGCCTGCGGCTTCGGGTCAAACAGCACATTTCAGAACGAAACAAAAACAATGCTCGACCCACGCATCCACAAGCTCGCCGAACTGCTGATTGATCATAGCACCCGCCTGCAGCCTGGCGAGAAAGTGCTCATTGAGGCGTTCGACCTGCCTGACCCCTCGCTGGTGACGTGCCTCGTCGAACTGGCTCGCGATCGCGGCGGGCTGCCGGTCGTCTTTTGGAAAAACAACGCCGTACGACGCAGCCTGCTGCTGCGCGGCGACGCCGACACGTTCGCGCTGCTGGGTGACATCGAAGCGCACGCGATGGAGCAGATGGATGCGTACATCGGCATTCGCGGAACAGCCAACAGTAACGAACTCGCCGACGTGCCGTCCGAGCAGATGCAGCTTTTTCAGGAGCACTGCTGGCAGAAGGTACATCACGCTCTGCGGGTCCCGAAAACGAAATGGGTTGTGCTGCGCTACCCTACGCCGTCGATGGCCCAGGCCGCTCAACGCAGCACGGAAGATTTCGAG
>JAPOLP010000593.1 GCA_029977045.1 Planctomycetota bacterium | reverse complement strand
TGTTGCCGTGCCAGGTCTGCACGAAGCGGACGCCGCGTTCGACCAGCCGGCGTGCCAGCAGCAGTTGCCGGGTCTGTGGGCCATCGCCGTACATCTTGAGTATGTGTTCGGGCTCCTGCTGAACGTCGAATGCGTCGGCCGCTTCGGTCTGCATCCGGTAGGCGAGTTCAAACGATCGAATACGGGCTTCGAGCTGAGCTTCGCCGGGCCGTGACTCAAGGTGCCGCGAATTCAACGTCTGCAGCAGCGAGAATTGAGCCCCCTGTTCTTTCGGAGACAGCCGGTCGTTGCTGACGTACTCGATGAGCTGTTTCGGATCGGTTTTTGACGTATCGACGTAGGTGCCCTGGTAAGCTCCTGGCAGAAACGCGGACTTCCAGTTGCCCGCTCCACCGACCGGCAGGCCGCCAGGACACAGAGCGACGAAGCCTGGCAGGTTCTGATTTTCTGAGCCCATGCCCCATGTCAGCCAGGAACCGAAGCTTGGTCGCACCAGCCGCTGATGGCCGGTGTTCATCAGCATCAGCGTCATCTCGTGGTTGGGCAGTTGCGCATACATCGAGCGGATGACGGCCATGTCGTCGACGCACTTCGCCAGGTGCGGAAAGATGTCGCTGATCGGCGTCCCGCTCTCGCCACACTGCTTGAACGTGAACGGAGACGGCAAAGCGACTCCGGTACGGCGTTCGGTCTGCAGGTTCTGAAATGGCAGCATCTGGCCGCCGAGACGAGTCAGTTCGGGCTTTGGATCCAGCGTGTCGACCTGCGACATGCCTCCGTTCAGAAAGACGTGGATTACGTGCTTCGCCTTGCCCGGAAAGTGCGGTCGGCCTTCGGCCGTCAGGCCGTTCCCCGCCAGCAGATCAGCCAGTGCCAGCGATCCGAAGCCCATGCCGGTCCGCTTCAGGACGTCTCGTCGGGAGAGGGTTTCGTTGAGGTTCATGGTTCGTGTCCAGGTTGAAGCAAGTCGATCGGCGCGTTTGAACCGCACGCTCAATCCACAAAGACAAACTCGTTGGAAGCCAGCAGGGCGTGAGCCAGTTGCTGCCAGGTTTTTGGTTTTGATTCCTCGCCCTGTGACGTGACGTACTGCAGAGCGATCTCGACTTCGTTCGCGTCCGGTTCGCGCGAGTACGTTCGGCGATACAGCCGCCGAACTCGTTCGACATCGTCAGGTGTGTCAGCGATCTCCGGCAGTGAGGCAACCTTTGCCGCGCGGTCCTGGATAAAGGCCGAATTCAGTGCGAACAGCGTCTGCTGCGGGACGGTCGTTTCGGGCCGCTTCGCCGTGCAGGAACTCGGGTCGGCGGCGTCGAACGTGCTGGCCAGGCTGGAGACGATGTCGCGGTTGATGAATGCGTAAATGCTGCGTCGCGGGACGACGGGGTTCGACAGCAGGTCGAACGGCTTGCCGCCGATCTGGGGGCTGAGTTCTCCCGAGATGGCGAGCATCGAATCCCGCATCGCTTCCATGCTGATACGCCGGCGAGGCATCCGCCACAGCAAACGGTTGTCTGGATCAATCATCCGCGAGGCCACGTTCTCAATCGCTCCCTGTCGATACGCAGCAGTCAGCATGATCCGACGGTGCAGCTTCTTGATCGACCAACCGTCGTCGAGAAACACCGATGCCAGGTGGTCGAGCAAGTGTGGGTGGCTCGGCGGTTCGCCATGTGTCCCGAAGTCGTCGGGCGTGCGCACGATGCCGCGTCCAAAATGCTGCTGCCAGACCCAATTGACGATGACTCGTCGTGTGAGCGGGTTCTGTGGATCGACGATCGACTGCGCCAGTCCCAGCCGCCGCTTCCCGTCGGGAAACGGTTTCGCGTCGTCGCCTGAGAGCTTGCGGATAAAACGAGCCTCGACGAGGTCGCCGCGATCGATCGGGTTGCCGCGTTTGAAGATGCGAAACTCGCCGGGCTGTTCGTTCTCCAGCAGAGCCATCGCTCGCGGCGGCGAACCGGGCGATGTCAGATGCAGATTGTGGATCGAGCCCTTGCGGCCGTTGAGGTTGTCCCGCACCGTTCGGTTCAGCAGCGTGACAGCCAGTTCGTCGGGCATCGCGGTCGGTGTTCCGGGTTCGTGCAGATGCCGTCGCAGCTGACGGCTGACAGCACTGTTGATGTCCGCGTGCCGGGCGTCCTCATCGGGGACGATGTTTTCTGCGGACGAGGCTTCGAGCGACGCCGCCAACAGAGCCTGCAGCCACTCCTTCTGCACGGTCGCAAACAATTCTCCGTAGGCATCCGCGACATCAAGCAGCGACTGCGGCTGCTTCTTCGTGATCGAGTCCAGCACGCGAGTGTTCCAGCGAGGCGTCCCCTCGCCAAGCGACTGCGGAGCCGGCTGCTTCGACAGGTCACCGTTCTCTTTCGTTAAGGTCTCGACCAGCGTTTTTGCAGCATCGGCAAAGCTGTCGGCCTTGGCGTCTCGCAGTCGTACCCACGGACCGAAGACAGGATCGTTAGCGGACATCTCCTTGAGGTAGTCCCGCCAGCGGTTCAGGACGAGCGGCCTCACATCGTCAGTCCGGTACGAAAGGAACGCCGCCGAGAGATCCTGCTCGGGAGTGCCCTTCGCCAGTTCGCGCAGATACAGGCCGACCTGCATCCGCAGCCGATCACGCATGACTTCGCTCTGATCGCGAGCCATGTCGCCATAGTTGATCTGTCGCTTTTCGAGTTCCGCCTGATAAGCATGGTACTGTGGCGTGGTTTCCGGCTGACCGACGAGCGGCAACAGGTCCGGTTCCGAACTGCTCGCCAGAGTCGCATAGAGCGAGTAGTAGTCCTCGGTCAGCAGCGGATCGTGCTTGTGGTCGTGGCACCGCGTGCAGGCGACCGTTAGTCCCAGCAGGCCCCGGCTGACAACGTCGATCTGATCGTCGATCGTGTCATGCGGATTCCGGAACTGCATCCCGACTGTCAGAAAGCCAAGCCCTGCCAGTGCCGGATCGTCATCGGTAAGCCCCAACTGGTCAGCCGCAAGTTGCTCGGTCACGAAACGGTCATACGGCACGTCTTCGTTAAACGACCGCACCACATAGTCGCGGAACGTGTACGAGAACGGAAACTTCGTAAAGCCGATCGCGCTGCCTCCGTGCGTGTCGGCGTAGCGAGCAATATCCAGCCAGTGCCGTCCCCAGCGTTCGCCGTACCGAGGTGACTCAAGTAACCGGTCAACGACCGTCGCAAACGCTTCCGGCGAGTCGTCGTTCTCAAACGCGACGACTTCTTCCCACGTTGGCGGCAGCCCTGTCAGGTCAAACGTCGCGCGTCGAATGAGCTGCTGCTTTGTGATCTCCGGCGACAGCGACAGCCCGTTCTGTTTCAGTCGCGCGAGAACGAAGCGATCAATCTCCGAAGCTTGAGAGTCACCAGCGGCAGGAACTTCAGGACGCCGAATCGCCTCGAACGCCCAGTGTCCTTCGTACTTCGCTCCCTGAGCAATCCACTGCCGAACCAGTTCGATCTGCTGCTTCGTCAGCGTCTTGCCGGAATCAACCGGCGGCATTCGCAGCTCGGCGTCGTCGGTCACCAGACGCTTCAACAGCTCGCTCTCGTCGGGTTTACCAACGACGATCGCGGATTCTTTCGCAGCGGCTTCGACATCCAGCCGCAGATCGCCTTCCCGGTTCTCCGCATCCGGCCCGTGACACTGCAGGCAGAACTCTGAGAGGATCGGGCGAATGTGCTCGTTGAAGCGGACGGTACCTGCCGCCTCGCTGCCACCCGCACCGAACGAGATGCCGGTTGGCACCGTCAGCAGAAGTCCCGTCAATCCGGTCGCGATCAGGCAGCGCATTGATGTCTCCGCTAGTTCCACCAGGCAATCGTTGATGGAAACAGAATACGGCGAAGCCAGTATCCTCAACAGTCTGGTGGTGTCGAACTGCGGACTCACAAAGCCGTAGGCAGGTTTTTCCAAAACCTGCAGCGACGTAAAGTCAGCGTGAAACTGAGCAGCAGCAAACCGCGCAAAGAAACCGATTCAAGTCGTCAGGACCATTTGTGCCAGCCTCTGGCGAACTTCCAGTTTCGGAGAAACTGGACTACGGCTGCGAAACTGGTTTGGCACGTCGCTCGTGCGTTCGTCGCAACCGGGCGATTCTTTTCTCCCGGTGTTCGCAGAACCGGCTGAACCGCGGGCAGGACGAGGCGATGTGCTATCTTTCCGACGAATCGCCGGTCGCTCGCGGCCTGTCACGTCGGGACAATCCGCGGGACTGATTCAACCGCGATGGCTGACCTTTTTGAGACAGCCAGTCTGATCGGAACCAACCTGTCTGCCAGAGCCGTCCGAATTTCGGAATACCGCCATGCTCGCCGCTGTTGAATACGAATACCACTTCCCGATTTCACAGCTGCCGCTGAGCAGTCTGATCGACAGCCTGTCTGCGCTTTCGACGGTCGTCATCGCCGCCGCATTCGCGGTTCACGTCTTCGCCTTTCTAATTCTGTGGACGTGGTGGCGGCGGGACCTGAGGTCAATCGCGTCGTCGCT
>JAPOLP010000562.1 GCA_029977045.1 Planctomycetota bacterium | reverse complement strand
CGTTCGGGATGCCGTGCGACCTGCACCGTCTCCCAGGCATCCAGATTCTCAAACACTTCGCGCTTCTTCCGGGTGATTTCGAGACGCAAGTTGCGGATGGCGTCTTTGGTCGCGGCGCTCGGGTCAAGCTGAGCTTCCAGCTGCTCAAGCTGTTTTTCCTGTTCGAAGATCGGTTTCTCGAACGGAAGCGGCGGCGTGGGAACTTTTTTGCGTCGGGTGCTGGCGTCAGCCATTGAGTCAATCTCAGCTCAGTCGAAGGCGGCACAAGTCCCCTGCCAGAGGTGGCTGGGCGTTGCCGCGATGGTTGTGAGCCGCGAAGAATGTCAGATCCTGCAGAGTTGATCCATAGAAAACGGCCTTGCCTGGGCCGTCGCCGGGTAACTTTGCAATCTGATCAGTGCTCTGTGATCTGTAGCCGGTTCGCTCACCAGCCGGCTACTCGACGTCGGGGAGTTCTGTCATGAATTCCAGCTCGTCTCCGTCATTCTTCGCGGGTGGTGGCGCTGGAACGGTTGCTGGGGGCTGCACGGGGCTGGCAGGTTGCTGCGGGAACGGCTGCGGTGCCCCTTGTGGCGGCATTTGTTGTGGTGGCATTCCCTGTGGCGGGTAGCCCGGCATCGGCTGAGGGTATCCTTGAGGAACGGGCATTCCCGGCATTTGAGGATAGCCCGGCGGATATCCGGGCATTTGCGGCGGATAGCCGGGGGGCATTTGAGGGTAGCCAGGCGGCATCATCTGCGGTGGATAGTATGCCTGAGCAACAGGTTGTGGCTGCTGCTGGACGGGCTGTTGAGCGGCAGGTTTTGGTTTTGCTGGTTTCTTTTCCGGAGCACCGCCCCGCTCTTTGGTCAGGCGGTCGGCGCGGCGTTTCAATTCAGCCTGGCGTTTCGCTTCTCGCTCCTGTTGTTTGATCTGCAGTACTTTGAAGGTTTCTTGCAGCCCCGGATTGGCGGCCAGCATTTCGCGGATACGCGCGTCGGTCCGGCTGTCGCGGCGTTCCATCATGAGTTCTTCGAGTTCGATTTCATCGGCAGATTTCTCACCGGACGCTACGCGAGCTGCTTCCTCGGCTTTGCGCTGCTCCTCCTCGTCCGCGTCTGCCTGCTTGAAGACGTGGATATTCGCAAATGCCGCGAGGACTTCACTCATTTCCTGAAAACGGTCCTTTGGTCTCTTCGCCAGCATCTTGAGAATGAGCTGGTCCATTTCCGGAGTCACCTGGTCGTTGGACAGTGACGGTTCCGGACATGGTGCGGCGATATGTTTCTTCAGGAGGTCCTGCGGCGAGTCCCCCTTGAATGGCGGCGTGCCCACCAGCGCCTCGTAAAACGTGATTCCCAGACTGTAGATGTCTGTCGCGGGAGTCGACGGCTCCTTGCGAATCGTTTCCGGGGCCAGGTAGGTGCGTGTTCAGCGGATGGCGGCCTTCTTATTGCCGCCCATCAGCATGGCGAGCCCCCCTGCTTTTCTGACCGCCAGCGAGAAGTCGATGATGCGCACTTCGCCAGCTCGGTTAAGCAGGATATTGTCAGGCTTGATGTCCTTGTGAACCCAGCCCTTGTCGTGCATGTAGCCGAGGCCAGCGCAACTCCCCTCGACGAGCTTCCGAAATCGTTCGTGAACTCCAGCCCGGTCTGCAAAGATGAATTGCTTCAGATTTGGCGTCTTGAACAGCTCCATCAGGAAGTAGCACTCGGTCTTGCGCATGACGAGACCGTGAGCGCGAATCAGGTTTGGATGTTCGAGCTGTTCGGCGACCTTGGCTTCGTGCTTGAGAAACGCTTTTTCTTCTGCGTTGGCCATTGCCTCGGGCAGCATCAGCTTCATCGCGAACATCTGCCCGCTCTGCTCGTGCATCACTTCCCAGATCTGAGCGGTCTTACCCGACCCGATCACGCTGATCAGAAGGTAGTCGTCGATCTTGTTCTGCTGTTGCTGCTGTTCGTCGGCCACAGCCGCTCTCCTGGTCGAAAGTGACGCTGATTGACGCGGCAGGCAATGCCGCTGGGGCTACAGTAGAAGTGCCCTTTCTTAGTGTCAACGTGCGATCGGTCCTGTCGCTCGCGCTCGACCCTGCAGCTGGATGTTCGCGACAGCTTGTCGCATCGCCCTTTCCCTGTGATCATTCCCGATCGGTCACGAAAGACATTTTGTGACGCCCCCTGCCCCCCGCCCGCCGACAACGGCCTCACCAAAAAGGAAGCGTCCGTGCTTCATCCCCTCCGCAGCCCCCGCTGTCTGTTCGTTCTTCTGCTGCTTGTTACTCAGCCCCTGCTGGCAGTCGACGAATACCACTATTCTGGAAAGCTTCTGCAGGTTGAGCGTCGCGGCGATCCTCAGGTCGTCAAGCAGTTTGACCTTTACTGTCTGGGCCGTTCGGATGACGGTGGGACGAGGCTGTTCTTCTCTGTCGATGAACGGGGCGGCGGAGCCTGGGCGTGGCCGGAGCGATTTGGTGAGTCGGTTTTGAATGCCGGCGGTAAGCGAGTTGGCGGTCGTCCCGCTCATGTCCTGCACACGTTTCAGGACACGAAGTACCCGGTCGAACTGCCCTCGCCTGTTTTTGAGCACGCGGACCGGCTCAGTGCAAACGCCGTCTGGAAGGTCGGCGAACGAGACTGGGAAGTTCGCGGACAGAAGAAGATCGGAGACCATAACTGCTGGCAGGTCGCTGCCGTCGATAAGTTCGGTCGCCCTCAGTCTTATTTCGTCGCGACGGGCAGCAATCTGGTGGTTGCTGCCGAGCGTCGCGTCTTCATGGGGCGTGGCGACGAATTTCGTTTGCAGATCGAACTGACTGCCTGGAAGCCGCTCGGCGAAGACGACGGAAAGCAGGCGACCGACGCGGCGGATGTTCTGCTGCAGATTCAGTCGGGCCTGGAACGCGCGGAAGGCACGACGCGGCCTGAGCTGTCGGAAGGCCAACTGGCCGGAGTCTCATCGAAGCTCGAAGGCCTGCTGGCAGTCACAAAGGGCACGCGACTGGGGCCGCTGGCCGAGGCAATCTCGCGCGATGTGCGTTCGCAACAGGACCGCGATGGTAATCTCAGCAGACTTGCCCAGCGGTTTCTGGGGCAACCAGCACCGGCGTTCTCACTGCCGACGCTCCAACGCAAAACGGTCAGCAGCGACAGTCAGAAAGGCCGAGTCACGGTGCTCCACTTCTGGGAGTATCGCGGCGAGCCTCTGGAAGAACCCTACGGGCAGGTTGGCTATCTCGACTATCTCGCGAATCGGCGAGGCCGCTTCGATGTCGACGTGATCGGTGTCGCTGTCAACGAGGACTTCGGCACTCCGGCTACTTCCGGGACTGCCCTGCGATCAGTCCGCAAGCTGCGCGACTTCATGAATCTGAGCTACCCGATCGCAACGGACGCTGGAGACATCGTGCGTCAGTTTGGAGATCCGCGTCAGTTCAAGGCTGAGTTGCCTCTGTGGGTCGTTGTCGGAGCGGACGGAAAGATCGCGCACTACCACGTCGGCAACTACCAGATCAAAGCCGACGAAGGCCTGCAGGAACTCGATGCGGTCGTCGTCAAGGCAGTCCGCGAGCAGCGAACTTCGGAGTAGCTCTCTGCCAGTCAGTCGCAGACGAACCAGGCACGTGTCTGGCGATAGCAGTTTGCCGTGCAGCTTTTCGTATCCTGCCACAGGCGGCCATACCAGCTGGCCGCTCGTGGTTCAGGAGTCACCTGCCGGACGATTCGAATAGTCTGCAGCGGCGAGTAGACCTGCGCACGCGTGACACCCAGCACCAGGCTCGCGGGCGACACGTTGGCCGCGTTCTGAACTTTCAGGACGCGGCAACTGGCGAGCGCATCGGTCACGTACTCGGCACAGTGGATGCCGTCGACGGACTCTCCCGTCAGATGGTGCCTTACGGAGTAGGGGCGTCCGAGTTGGCTGTCGAGACGCCGGGCGAACTCCCCTGCCCCGTCTTCGGAAAACGCCTTCCGAGGTTGCAGTACATGGACCTCGTGGTCGATTTGTGTTTTCAGATAGTTGGCCAGGGTCGAGCAACGGACGCCGGTTGATTTGCAGGCGTCATAAACAAACGGTTGGCCATCGCGCATTACAACGGCACCAACGTGCGTGTAAGGGCTTTGGGTGTAAGCCTGCACGGCGAGGCAATCGCCTTCAGAAACCAGCAGAGTTCCCGTCTGGACCTGAGGTCTAAGGATCTTCGTTGCTTCCTGGTGCGAGCTGACGGCGGTGCTGTCTGCGGATGCATCCGGGGCCGCTCCGACCAGAGCCACAATCACGAGCCAGGACATATCAGTCTCCTGCTGTTCGACGAATCCGGGTCTCCACGCGAATCCGGCACGTACGTTTTACGAGCCGGAATTCGCGGAAAGATCGGCCTACGCGAGATCCGGAAAGCGGTTCATCGCCTTCCGAGCCAGGCTGGTATTCCTCAGACAACTGAATCGTTGTCATTTCAGAGATTCAATGTCGACAGCAGACTGAACATCGACCCGACACCGAAGTTCTCAGACGTCGGCCTTTTCGAACTGGTGTACCCAGACGACTTGATCGTCGTCCATGTCGGTGCCGCCGTGCACTCGCTTGATCAGCTCTTTGTACATCATGAGGCTGGGGTAGCCTTCCGCCTGAGCGTTGGCGTCGGTCATGTCCCCGTACCGCTCCTGATGCAGGCCTTTGACG